>NZ_BAABWX010000003.1 GCF_040364665.1 Cognatishimia sp. WU-CL00825 | reverse complement strand
CTTCAATTGGCGTTTTGTAATAATCCTCATCACGATTTCTCCTATAGATAGGAGCATCGCGATGCCCAGGGTTACACGATACCTAGGTGCAACGAAGTTAGCTCATAACTTGGGGCGAAAATAGAAAATTCATGCTGTATGAACATCCGTACTCAAAACTTAGCCAGGCGAAAGTCATCTATTAGTTCGGCCCAGTCTTGCATTAGTTCCACACGCTGATCCCAGTAGGTCGCGCGATTATATGCTCGACGAACCGCGTTTTTGTCTTGATGCGCTAGAGCGGCTTCAATCACCTCTCCATCGAACTTCCGATTGTTGAGTCTGGTACTTGCCGTCGAGCGGAAACCATGAGCAGTCACTTCTTCTTTCGAATATCCCATTCGGCGCAGAGCTGAGTTAAATGCATTTTCTGAAAGTAATTTCCGATTTGAATTGAGCGATGGAAAGTCAACTCAACACCTTCAACGTCGATCCAGTTACGTTGGATGATTTCCGAAGCCTGACTTGAAAGCGGTACGATATGATCACGTCGCATTTTCATCCGAGCCGCAGAGATTGTCCAAGTACACTTTTCCAAATCGATCTCATTTTGCCGAGCACCCCGAGTTTCACCTGGTCTTGTCATGGTAAGGATTTGGAACAATATGGCGTCTTTGATAACACCAGCGCCCGTGTAGTCATCTAAATCACGTAGCAACTGGCCAAAGTCCTTTTCATTTGTAATGGCGGCGCGATTTGTGACCTTTACAGGTAACAATGAGCCTTTGATGACTTGGGTAGGGTCATTGTCTGCGCGAAGCGTCACAACTGCGTGCCGAAAAATACCAGAAAGGGTGCCGCGAAGTTTCTTGGCGGTTTCTCGTCGTCCGCTACGTTCAATTTTCTTTAAAATGTGCAGCACTTCTGCCGTTGTAATGTCACGTATGGGGCGGTGATGGAGTTCTTGTGCAAGTGTATGAACGTGCCATAGTTTCTTGCGAATAGTTGCGTCTGCTAATTCTCGATCATACGCCATTTGCAGATATTCCTCTGCGACAAGCAAAAAGGTGTTCCGAGAACGTGTCTCGGCTTCGATTTTGTCGAGCCGTTTTTGAACAGCGGGATCTTTTCCATTTTCGAGCAACGCTTTGGCTTGATCCCGTTTCGCTCTGGCATCGGCAAGAGATACTTCGGGATACTTTCCGTGGGAAAGCAGCTTCTCTTTGCCCATGAACCGGTATTTTGCCGCCAGAGTTTGACCCGTTTGGAGTGACCTGTAGGTACAGTCCGCCACCATCGCTCAGCTTGAGTGGCTTCGCCACGGCCTTGGCCTTTTTTTATTTTTAAGTCCGATAGGGCTATAGGGGGTATCGTCCTTCTGAAGTCGGGGAGTACCCCCAAATACACCCCCAAATCTAATGTTTTGTGGGGGTATTGCATGTTCTGCGATGTTCAGAAGGATAACCTTGAAACGGCAAAAAGCTCAATAAAATTGAGCAACTATGAGTATGAATGTTCAAGGAAAATGGTGCCCAGAAGAGGACTCGAACCTCCACGTCCTTGCGGACACTAGCACCTGAAGCTAGCGCGTCTACCAATTCCGCCATCTGGGCTTAGATGTCGTGAGGGGGGATTTAGAGGTGTCAGAGGGGGGAGTCAACGTGGATTTTGTAGATTTCCCAAAAAATCCACATATTATTATCACCCCAAACCAAATCTTGTGCAGGTATTTGAAATATATATGTAATTTCCAAACAAGGAAGGAATTGGTCTGTTTGGCCTGCCCCAATTATTCAGCACTTGCGGCTGGAACAACGCACAGGAACACCAGAGAGCCTTGTCTGGAAGGGTCCAAGCGCCACAGATTTGACCCTTCGAAATGGATTTGATCCTTGTTCCCAAGGGCGCACAGGGGTAATTGACGTAGAGAATTGAGATCGCGGAGGCTTTTATGTCGAAACTTGTCACTATCTACGGCGGATCTGGTTTTGTTGGACGTTACATTGCGCGCCGCATGGCCAAGCAAGGATGGCGCGTCCGGGTCGCGGTACGGCGCCCAAACGAAGCGATGTTTGTAAAACCCTTTGGCGCAGTTGGTCAGGTTGAACCTGTTTTGTGCAATATCCGCGATGATGCTTCGGTGCAGAGCGCGATGGATGGCGCAGATGCGGTTGTGAACTGCGTTGGCATCCTAAGCGAACGCGGCAAAAACGAATTTAACACCGTTCAAAACGAAGGGGCGGCGCGTATCGCAAAACTGGCGGCTGCGGCTGGCATAGAAACGATGGTGCATGTGTCTGCAATCGGCGCAGACGAAGACGCTGGCAGCGAATATGCGCAAACAAAAGCCTTGGGCGAACAGGCGGTTTTGGCGCATATGCCAAACGCACTGATATTGCGCCCGTCGGTGATCTTTGGGCCTGAAGATGAGTTTTTCAACGGGTTTGCCTCTATGTCTCGATTTGGTCCGGTGTTGCCAATTGTTGGTGGCGCGACCAAGTTCCAGCCGGTTTATGTTGATGATGTCGCCAAGGCGGCAGTTCAAGGCATCCTTGGCCAAGCTTCGGGCGTCTATGAACTTGGCGGTCCGGATGTTTGTTCGCTGCGCGAGATCGTCGCCGAAATGCTGGCTGAAATTCATCAGCGCAAACTTGTGATCAATCTGCCGTTCTTTGTTGGGCGCATCATGGCCTTTGGTTTTGGTTTGATGCAAAGCGTGACATTTGGGCTGTTTTATAATTCGATTCTGACCGCTGATCAGCTAAAGCAGCTTCGCAACGACAACGTTGTGAGTGCAGATGCCAAAGGCTTGGCGGATCTGGGCATCACACCCACGCCGACGTCGGCCATTTTGCCGGGTTACCTCTGGCGGTTCCGTCCGTCTGGACAGTTTGATGCGATAAAAGATTCTGCAAAGAACTTGAACGTTTAAACGTTAAGGGCTTCTAGTTTGATTTGAAGGGCGGGCCTGTGGTCCGCCTTTTTTATGAATAAGCGACCGCCAGTAAGATCACACCAAGAATGACCCTGTAGATCACATAGGGTGTAAAACTTAAGGATTGCAGCAACCGCATCATCAATTTGAGCGCCAGCAAAGCCGAGGCAAATGCCAGCCCCGCGGCAATGACAAGATCTAGGGCCTGGTCTGATGTGATGCTGAAACCATTTTCCAGTAATAGATAGCCACCACTTGCCAGAATGGTGGGAATGCTCATCAGCATGGCCAGGCGCGCACTGCTTTCTCTGTCATATCCCAGCCCGCGCGCACCGGTGATGGTGATCCCGGACCGTGATGTGCCTGGAATGAGCGCAAGTGCTTGCCAGAGCCCCATGATCATCGCATCTTTCAGTGACCATTCTTTTGCTTGTTTGGTTGTCGTGCCTCTTTGGTCCATCCACCACAAAAGGATGCCAAACCCAAGCATGGTCCAGCCGATCACGGTGATCGACCGCAGCAAATCATCAATGCCGCTCAAGGCCAGAAACAGACCAAAGATGATTGTTGGAATGGTTGCTACTGTCAAAAGAAAGGCCAGCCGGGCCTCTGGATCAGAGATATTGCCGCGCAACATGCGTGGGGTGCCGATGAGGGCCATTTTTACGTCTGACCAAAAATACAGAATGACCGCGCCCAATGTGCCGACATGTACGGCGACGTCCAGCAATTGCCCTTGATCTTCGGCACCAATCGCGTTTGGCAGCAAGATAAGGTGACCAGAAGACGAGATGGGTAGAAATTCCGTAATACCCTGTACAATAGCTAAAAGAATCAGGTGATAAAGCGCCATTTGAAATTCTCTATTTGTGTCAAAGCCCGTATAATACAGGTGGAAAATAATGATAGAGTCTATATTGGTCCGATTCGGACCTTATTTTACGCTTTTTTCACGTGAAATCTTTGATCATTTCGAGAAAAGCGACATTTAGGTCAGCCTTTGTGACTTTTATACCTATTCCGCTTTGTTTACACAGTCCAGACCTAAGATTTGCAGGAGGCAGCTGCTGTGGCAAAGCAACCAATGCTAAAATTTGTGTCAGTTGATCGGGATATGCCCGCTAAACGGGATGCTGATGAACGCAACCAAGACTTTGATGAAATCTATGCAGCGTTTGCAGAAGCGAAAGCGGAAGAGCAAGCGAGCCGATGTTCGCAATGCGGTGTGCCGTATTGTCAGTCACATTGCCCGCTGCACAATAACATCCCAGATTGGCTGCGCCTGACGGCAACAGGTCGTTTGGAAGAAGCCTATGAAGTGTCTCAGGCGACAAATACTTTCCCAGAGATCTGTGGCCGCATTTGCCCACAGGATCGTCTGTGTGAAGGCAATTGCGTGATTGAACAATCCGGTCACGGCACAGTCACTATCGGCACCGTAGAAAAATACATCACCGACACGGCCTGGGAAAAAGGCTGGGTGAAACCCATTGTGCCTTTGACCGAGCGCAAAGAAAGCGTTGGCATCATCGGTGCGGGCCCTGGTGGTTTGGCAGCGGCTGATTTTCTGCGTCGCGCTGGCGTCCAGGTGACAGTTTATGATCGCCATGACCGTGCGGGCGGCCTGCTGACCTATGGTATCCCCGGTTTTAAACTGGAAAAAGACGTTGTCATGCGTCGCAATGAACAGCTGGAAGCAGGCGGTGTCACCTTCAAACTTGACAGCGCCGTGGGCGAAGACATTTCGTTTGAAGACATTCGCAAAGCGCATGATGCGGTGATTATCGCCACTGGCGTCTATAAATCACGTGACTTGCAAGGCCCAGGTGCCGGTGCAAAGGGCATCGTGAAAGCGCTGGATTATCTGACGGCCTCCAACCGCTTGAACTTTGGTGACACCGTTGCTGAATACGAAAGCGGCGAGCTGAATGCGGATGGTAAAAAGGTAGTGGTTATTGGTGGAGGCGACACAGCGATGGACTGTGTGCGCACAGCGATCCGTCAGGGCGCTGAAAGCGTGAAATGCCTGTATCGCCGGGACCGTGCCAACATGCCGGGCTCGCAACGTGAAACCAAAAACGCCGAAGAAGAAGGCGTGGTCTTTGAATGGTTGGCCGCCCCCAAAGGCTTTACCGGCGACAAGGTCAATGGTGTGATGGTGCAGCGCATGCGTTTGGGTCAGCCCGATGCCTCTGGTCGTCAATCGCCAGAAGTGATCGAAGGTGCCGACTATGTCGAAGAGGCGGACTTGGTGATCAAAGCCTTGGGATTTGAGCCAGAAGATCTGCAAACCCTTTGGGATCAGCCAGAATTGCCAGTGACCCGTTGGGGCACCGTCAAAGCTGAGTTTACCAGCGGTGCAACCGACTTGGATGGCGTTTACGCGGTGGGTGACATCGTGCGTGGCGCGTCTTTGGTGGTTTGGGCCATTCGGGATGGTCGCGACTGTGCCGAAGCCATCTTGAAACGGTTTGAAACCGTCAAAGCCATCGCCGCTGAGTAAATTAATGGGTTGTGAAACGTACAAATTGTACGTTTCGCCGCCTCAAACGTACAATTCGCCCGCTTGAATTCAGAGTGTAACACAAAACACCTGACAAAGAGCACGGCAAGAAGATTGACCTACCGAGTTAGGGAAGGGTTAAGACATGAAAAAAGTATACGACGAAAATTGGGTCCGCTCTGAAGAAGCAAAACGCCAGTATTTGGCTGAGAATGGCCTTTATGATGAATCCGAAGAACACTCTTCTTGCGGTGTGGGCCTTGTGGTCTCTTTGGACGGGAACAAAAGCCGCAAAGTTGTAGAAGCTGGCATCGATGCGCTGAAAGCCATTTGGCACCGTGGCGCGGTTGATGCTGATGGCAAAACCGGCGATGGCGCGGGCATTCACGTGCAAATTCCGGTCAAATTCTTTTACGACCAGATCAAGCGCACCGGTCACGAACCTCGCAAAAATGAACTGGTTGCCGTGGGTCAGGTCTTTTTGCCGCGCACAGATTTTGGCGCGCAGGAAACCTGCCGGACCATCGTCGAAACTGAAATTCTGCGCATGGGCTATTTCATCTATGGCTGGCGCCATGTGCCTGTCGACATCACCTGTTTGGGTGACAAAGCCAATGCAACACGTCCTGAAATCGAACAGATCCTGATTTCAAATTCCAAGGGTGTTGACGAGGAAACATTTGAGCGCGAGCTTTATGTGATCCGTCGTCGCATCGAAAAAGCGGCTGCCTCTGCGGGTGTCGGGGAATTGTACCTGGCGTCGCTGTCGTGCCGTTCGATCATTTATAAAGGCATGATGCTGGCCGAACAGGTTGCGGTTTTCTACCCGGACCTGATGGACGAGCGCTTTGAATCTGCTTTTGCGATCTATCACCAGCGCTATTCCACCAATACGTTCCCGCAGTGGTGGTTGGCGCAACCGTTCCGCATGTTGGCGCATAACGGTGAAATCAACACGCTCAAGGGCAACGTCAACTGGATGAAATCCCACGAGATCCGCATGGCCTCGGCTTATTTCGGAGAGCTTGCGGACGACATCAAACCTATCATTCCGGGCGGCGCATCAGATTCGGCAGCGCTGGACGGCGTGTTTGAGGTCTTTGTGCGCGCCGGGCGTTCTGCGCCAATGGCGAAAACGATGTTGGTACCTGAAAGCTGGTCCAAGCAGGCGGTTGAACTGCCGCAAAGCTGGATCGACATGTATTCCTATTGCAACTCTGTCATGGAACCATGGGATGGCCCGGCTGCATTGGCGATGACGGATGGCCGCTGGGTCTGTGCGGGTCTTGACCGCAACGGTCTGCGCCCTATGCGCTATGTTGTGACGGGCGACGGCTTGCTGATTGCCGGATCCGAAGCTGGCATGGTGCCGATTGATGAATCTGGTGTCGTTGAAAAAGGGGCTTTGGGCCCTGGCCAGATGATTGCGGTCGATATGGCCGAAGGCAAGCTGTACCACGACACAGAGCTAAAAGATAAACTTGCCAACGCACGCCCGTATGGCGATTGGGTTGGTAAGATCCGCGATCTGGACACAGAACTGAGCAGCGTGACTGAAAAGCCATTGTTCACAGGCGCAGATCTGCGTCAACGTCAGATCGCAGCGGGCTATACCATTGAAGAGCTAGAGCAAATTCTGGCCCCGATGGCAGAGGATGCCAAAGAGGCGCTTGCCTCTATGGGCGACGACACGCCAAGCGCGGTTCTGTCCAAGAAATACCGTCCGCTTAGCCATTTCTTCCGTCAGAACTTTAGCCAGGTGACAAACCCACCCATCGACAGTTTGCGCGAATACCGCGTGATGTCGCTGAAAACCCGGTTTGGCAATCTGAAGAACGTTTTGGACGAAGACGGATCGCAAACAGAGATTGTTTTGTTGAACAGCCCATTTGTCGGCAACGCACAGTTTGATGCTTTGCTAAGCGCCTTTGATGATACTGTTATTCGCATTGATTGTACCTTCCCTGCGGGTGGTGCCTCTGGTGGATTGCGGGACAATCTGGAACGCATTCGTGCCGAAGCCGAAGATGCGGTGCGTTCTGGCGCAGGCCATATCATCCTGAGTGACAAAGCGCAGGGCGCGGATCGCGTGGCGATGCCAATGATCCTGGCCACCAGCGCGGTACACAGCCATCTGACCCGTAAAGGCTTGCGGACATTCAGCTCGTTGAGTGTTCAATCTGCTGAATGTGTTGATCCGCATTATTTTGCGGTTCTGATCGGGGCAGGCGCAACTGTGGTGAACGCGTATCTGGCCGAAGATTCTTTGGCAGATCGCATTCAGCGTGGGCTGCTTGACGTTGACCTTACAACTGCTGTCGCGCGCTATCGCGAGGCGATTGATGCTGGTTTGCTGAAGATCATGGCGAAAATGGGCATTTCGGTGGTGTCGTCTTACCGCGGCGGTCTGAACTTTGAGGCCGTTGGCCTGTCACGCGCGATGTGTGCGGAATATTTCCCGGGTATGACCTCGCGGATTTCGGGCATTGGTGTCAGCGGTATCCAAACCAAAGCCGAGAAGATCCACGCCAAGGGTTTTGCGGCCCCGGAACATGTTCTGCCGGTCGGCGGTTTCTATAAATCGCGTAAATCAGGCGAAACACACGCTTGGGAAGCGCAATCCATGCATATGTTGCAAGCGGCCTGTGATCGCGCATCGTTTGAGCTGTGGAAGCAGTATTCTGCGAAAATGCAGACCAATCCGCCGATTCATCTGCGCGATTTGCTGGACATCAAAGCTTTGGGCAAAGCTGTGCCGATCGAAGAAGTCGAAAGCATCACGTCGATCCGCAAGCGCTTTGTAACGCCGGGCATGTCTTTGGGGGCGCTGTCACCAGAAGCACACAAAACTCTGAACGTTGCTATGAACCGCATTGGTGCAAAATCTGACTCGGGTGAAGGCGGTGAAGATCCGGCGCATTTCGTGCCAGAACCAAATGGCGACAACCCATCTGCCAAGATCAAACAAGTGGCCTCTGGCCGTTTTGGGGTGACCGCTGAATACCTGAACCAATGTGAAGAGCTGGAAATCAAGGTCGCACAGGGTGCGAAGCCGGGTGAGGGTGGTCAGCTGCCGGGCATGAAGGTGACGGACCTGATTGCGCGCCTGCGTCACTCGACCAAAGGTGTGACACTGATTTCACCGCCACCACACCATGACATCTATTCGATCGAAGACCTAGCGCAGTTGATTTATGATTTGAAACAGATCAACCCAACTGTGAAAGTCACCGTGAAATTGGTGGCATCGTCGGGTGTTGGTACAATTGCGGCAGGTGTTGCCAAGGCCAAAGCGGATGTGATCCTGATTTCTGGCCACAATGGCGGCACAGGGGCCTCTCCGGCGACCTCGATCAAATATGCGGGTCTGCCATGGGAAATGGGTCTGACCGAAGCGCATCAAGTTCTGTCCATGAACAACCTACGGGAACGCGTGACTTTGCGGACCGATGGCGGTTTGCGCACAGGGCGTGACATTGTCATGGCCGCGATGCTGGGGGCCGAAGAATACGGTATCGGCACAGCGGCATTGATCGCGATGGGCTGTATTATGGTTCGCCAGTGTCAGTCCAACACCTGCCCAGTGGGCGTGTGTACCCAAGACGAAGCGCTGCGCGACAAGTTCACCGGCAATGCGGATAAAGTGGTCAACCTGATCACCTTTTATGCGCAGGAAGTGCGTGAAATTCTTGCGTCTATCGGTGCACGGTCTTTGGATGACGTTATCGGGCGTGCAGATCTATTGGCGCAGGTTTCGCGCGGGTCGGCGCATCTTGATGATCTGGACCTGAACCCACTGTTGATTACCGTCGATGGGGCGTCTGACATCGTGTATAATCGCGATAAAGAGCGCAACGCTGTTCCAGATACTCTGGATGCAGAGATCGTGCGGGATGCCGCGCGTTTCTTGAAGGACGGCGAAAAAATGCAACTGTCCTATGCTGTGCAAAACACGCACCGGACTGTTGGCACACGCACTTCAAGCCACATCGTGCGTAACTTTGGTATGCGCAATAGCCTGCAAGAAGACCATTTGACGGTAAAACTGTCTGGCTCTGCTGGTCAGTCTTTGGGGGCCTTTGCGGCACCTGGCCTGAAGATCGAAGTTTCAGGTGATGCAAACGACTATGTGGGCAAAGGCTTGTCTGGGGGCACCGTGGTTGTGCGTCCGCAAATGGCATCGCCTTTGGTTGCAGCGGATAACACCATTATCGGCAATACGGTGCTGTATGGTGCAACAGATGGCCATCTGTTTGCGGCCGGTCGTGCGGGTGAACGTTTTGCAGTGCGTAACTCTGGCGCAAAGGTTGTCATCGAAGGATGTGGTGCCAGCGGTTGTGAATATATGACCGGCGGTGTTGCTGTTATCCTAGGTACGATTGGCGCTAACTTTGGGGCCGGTATGACAGGTGGGATGGCTTATCTTTATGATCCCGAAGGCGTCAGCGTTCCTGTGATGAACATGGAAACCCTGGTGACCTGTCCAGTGACAGTTGCGCATTGGGAAGATCAGCTAAAAGGTTTGATCGAGCGGCACCTGGCAGAAACCGGTTCGCAGAAAGCGGCGCTTATTCTGCAGCATTGGGATGTCGAGAAAACCAACTTTGTGCAGGTTTGTCCTAAGGAAATGCTTAACAAATTGGCGCATCCTTTGTCAGAAGAGCCTGCTGCTATTCCTGCAGAGTAACAAAAACAATAAGCGAAGGGGCCTCCGTTCGGGGGCCCTTTTTGTGTTCAGAGACCGGGTTTGTGACGCTTTGTACGGCGTGGCAAGAAAGCCGCTATGGCAAATCTTTGGTCTAGGAAAGATTTTCAGTGCAATTTTGCGCCTAGAGTTGAGAAAACGGCGAGGCGGAGCACATGAAAAGCGCGCGAACAATCGGCTTAACAGCCATTTTATGCGGTGGGATAATGATGGGTCAATCCGCCCTGGCTGGCACCTGTGGTTACAAGGATTGCTGGGGCGGTGTTGGGTTTGGCGCGGATGGCAAGGTTGGCGCAGCCTATGGGCAATGGTCAGAGCAAGAAGCCTTTAAGGCCGTGCAGCGCGCCTGTGATTGGGGCTGTGTGCAAGTGCGCACCTTTAAAAATACCTGTGCTGCCATGGCCAAAGGGCAGGACGGAAAATGGAGCTGGGCCTACAGCAAATCACGGTCAAAGGCGGAAGCCACCGCCATCAAGATATGTGACGCCAAAACCTATGATTGCAATGTGGTTGTCTGGGCCTGTTCCCCCTAGCGTTCTTTGTAACGCGACTGATTGGTTGCGTCATACCCCCCTGCGCATTATCCCAGTGACAGGGGTTGGCGCAGAACAATGGCAAAACAAGCTGTTAAAAAGAAAAAGACACGTAAAAAGGCGCAGCCCAAAGAAAATTGGGGACAGCGCCAAAAACGCCGTGCCCGTCGTTGGGCGATGCGGGCCACTATTTGGGGAATTTCAGCATTCATATTCGCGATATTGATTTTCACGGTTTTTAACCCGCCCATCACCTGGACAATGTATTCTGAAAAGGCTCGGTTGGGTCATATTGACCATCAATGGGTGCCTGTCGAAGAGATCGCCCCGGTGATGCTGCGGTCTGTGGTGGCCGCCGAAGACGCCAATTTTTGCAATCACTGGGGATTTGACATGACTGCGATCCGCGCCGCGCTAGAAGATGGCGCAGGACGTGGGGCCTCGACGCTTAGTCAGCAAGTTGTGAAAAATGTCTATCTCTGGCAAGGTCGTAGCTGGCTGCGCAAGGCGCTGGAAGCGGGTATAACCCCGGTGGTCGAAATGGCCTGGAGCAAACGCCGGATTCTGGAAGTCTATTTGAACATAGCAGAGTTTGACGAGGGGGTCTTTGGGGTCGAAGCGGCGTCACATCACTATTTTGGCGTTGCTCCGGATTCCTTGAGTGCAAGCCAGGCCGCGCGATTGGCAACGGTTCTGCCAGCGCCTAAAACCCGCTCGGCACGCCGACCAACAGCAAGGCAAATCAAGCGCGCCAGTGCGATTATGGACGGGGCGGCAACCATCGCAAAGGACGGCAGGGCGCGCTGTTTTCAATGAAACCATGCACGTGGCGCTGATAAGCCTGTTGAAACCGTCGTGGTATTTCGGCAATTAGGGAGGAGAATCCCTAACTTTGGTTGTTTGATGGCCCGCCTATTCCACGCCCCCCTGTCGCCGTTTTGCCGTAAGGTGCGTCTGAGCCTAGCTGAGAAAAAGATCGAAGTCGATCTGGTCGAAGAGCGGTACTGGGAGCAGGATCCTGATTTTCTGCGTCGCAATCCGGCTGGCAAAGTGCCGGTGCTGAAGATCGACGGCAAGACCATGGCAGAAAGTGCTGCGATTTGTGAGTATCTTGAAGAGGCCTATCCTGACCCTGGGCTTATGCCAAAAACTGCTGACGGCCGCTACGAAGTACGCCGGTTGGTAAGCTGGTTTGATGACAAGTTCCATCAAGAGGTCACAAGCAAACTGTTGTATGAACGGGTGAACAAAAAGGTGCAGGGCAGTGGATACCCGGACAGCACAAATGTCAAAGCCGGCGCCAAGGCGGTGAAATACCATCTGGATTATATGGCGTGGTTGCTGGATCATCGCCGCTGGCTGGCGGGCGATCAAATGACGCTCGCGGATTTTGCCGCCGCCGCGCATTTGTCGTCTTTGGATTACATCAGCGATGTGGATTGGAACCGTTCTGACGTGGTGAAAGACTGGTATGCCAAGATTAAGTCGCGCCCGGCCTTTCGGTCTATTCTGGCAGATCAGGTGTCGGGGTTTCCGCCTCCGCCGCATTACGCTGACCTTGATTTCTGAGGGCGCAGCAGGGGGCTGTCTGCCCCCTCTTTTCGGGAATTTGCCAATTCCCTACAATTCACCCCCGAGGGTATTTGTTTCAAGAACAAGGAGCTGGGTTTGGAATTGAAAGCACGATTGGTGGCCGAAGCTCAGGCGATTGGCTTTGATCTTTGCCGGATATGCCGCCCTGACTCTGTGCCCCAAGTGCCAGAAGATCTGCAGGGGTTTTTGGCCAAAGAGTATCAAGGACAAATGGGCTGGCTGTCAGAGCGCAGCCATTGGCGATCTGATCCGGCGGCGCTGTGGCCTGAGGCGCGCTCGATCATAATGCTGGGGGAAAGCTATACGCCGGATCATGACCCCTGTGCTGTGCACGGCATGGCGGATCGCGGCGCAATTTCTGTTTATGCGCAAAACAAAGATTATCATGATCTGGTCAAAAAGCGGCTCAAGCGTCTGGCGCGCTGGTTGATTGCGGAAACCGGTTCTGAGACCGAAGTGAAAGTGTTTGTCGATACGGCACCAGTTGCGGAAAAACCTTTGGGGCAAGCGGCTGGCCTGGGGTGGCAGGGCAAACATACCAATTTGGTCAGTCGCGACTTAGGATCTTGGTTTTTTATCGGTTCGGTGTTCACCACCGTTGATTTGCCCGTTGACGCCGCAGAGATTGACCATTGCGGGTCATGCCGGGCCTGTTTGGACGCCTGTCCGACCGGGGCTTTTCCCAACCCGCATCAAATTGATGCGCGGCGTTGCATTTCTTATTTGACCATCGAACATCATGGGCCGGTTGATCCAGATCTTCGGCCGCTGCTTGGCAACCGCATTTATGGTTGTGATGATTGTCTTGCGGCTTGCCCCTGGAACAAATTCGCAGTTGAGGCGCGCGAGATGCGTTATCACGCCCGTGACGCATTGATGGCCCCTTCTCTCAAAGAGTTAGTGGGTCTGGATGACGCGGGATTTCGCAGTTTGTTTTCCGGCAGCCCGATCAAGCGCATTGGCCGCAATCGGTTTATCCGCAATGTGCTTTATGCCATTGGCAATTCTGGCATGCCGGATCATTTGATACAGGTCGAGAATTTGCTGCAGGACCCGGATGCGGCGGTGGCAGACGCAGCGCTTTGGGCGCAGGGCCAATTGAAAGGGCTGAAATGAGCTTGGCATTAGGCATAGACACAGGTGGCACTTATACCGACGCGGTGCTGATCCGCGATGAAACCGATGTGATCGCCAAGGCGAAATCCCCCACAACCCGTCAGGATCTATCGCTTGGTATCGGTGGCGCGGTCTCGGCAGTTTTGCGCCAATCAGGGATTGACGCGGCAAAGATTGGACTGGCGTGCCTGTCCACCACATTGGCCACAAACGCGCTGGTCGAAGGCCAAGGGGGTCGCGTTGCCTTGGTGCTGGTGGGGTTTGATGCGGCAGATGTGATGCGCCACGGGTTGCAGGAGGCTTTGGAGGGTGACCCGGTTGTGGCAATTTCCGGGGGGCATGACCATGCGGGCCAAGAGATCACCGCGTTGGATGTTGAACATTTGCAGCAGTGGTTGGCAGAGCACGGCGCTGCAGTGACCGGTTTTGCGGTGGTCGCACAATTTGCCACGCGCAACACAAGCCATGAGGCGCAAGCCGCGGAGATCATTCGCAGAGCAACCGGCAAACCTGTGACCTGTTCCCATCATCTGTCTGCCAAGCTTAACGGGCCCAAACGGGCCGTAACGGCGGTGTTGAATGCCAGGCTTGTGGGTATGATCGACGTCCTGATCCAAAGCGCTAGCGCGCGGCTGGCGCAGTTGGGTCTGCGTGTGCCTTTGATGGTGGTGCGTGGGGACGGGGCTTTGATTTCTGCCCAAGAAGCGCGCCGTCGGCCCATCGAAACCATTCTCAGCGGGCCTGCGGCGTCTTTGGTGGGGGCACAATGGCTGACCGGCGCACAGAACGCAGTGGTCAGCGATATAGGCGGCACCACCACGGATGTGGCCTTGTTGCGTCAGGGGCGGCCGGCGCTTGATGCAAATGGCGCGCGGGTCGGGGCCCATCAAACCATGGTAGAGGCGGTGGCGATGCGCACCTTTGGCATTGGTGGGGACAGCGCGGTTCATATCTCTGCACATGGGCTGGACGGCGAGATCACGCTGGGACCAGCGCGCGTTGTGCCTATAAGCCAATTGGTGCAAGAGGCCCCAGATCGCGTGCATGCCGCGCTTGATCGGCAATTGGCGCAGGCAGTGCCCAACGAATTGGATGGGTGTTTTGTACGCGGTCTCGGGATCCAGACTGTCGAGGGCCTGCCCCCACGCCCCGCAGCCCTGTTGGCGCGTATCGGCACAGCGGTGTGGCCTTTGGCAGAAATTGGGCAAAACCGACTTGACCGAGCCGCCATGCGCACGCTTGTGTCGCGTGGGCTGGTACAGCTTGCGGGCGCAACGCCGACTGATGCCAGCCATGTGCTCGGCAAGGTCGCGCATTGGGATCGGGGGGCCGCTGAAAAGGCGCTGCAGTTGCTGGCGCACCGACGCACTGGTGCAGGCAAACCGTTGGCCAGCTCTGCATCCGAGATGGCCGAGCAAGTGGTCAATCAATTGGCTGCGCAATCAGAAACGGCTTTGTTGGAAACTGTGATTGCCGCAGAAACCCCCGCGTTTGATGCGCCGGCGACAACGTTGGCACGTCACCCTTTGTTGAAAAGAGCGCTGCGCGGTCACCATGGTCTATTGTCTATGAAGGCAGCGCTGGAGCTGCCCCTGATTGCCTTGGGCGCCGCAGCACAATGTTATTATGCCGATATCAGCAAGGGTCTTAGCGCACGGCTGATTTTGCCTGAGCATGCGGATGTTGCAAACGCAATTGGCGCGGTTAGTGGCCGGGTGACCATTCGAAAATCTGGCAATGTGACCACGCCATCCGAAGGGGTGTTTCGGGTGCATTTTACCGAACAGCCGCGGGATTTCACCAGTTCAGAGGCCGCGCTTGATTATCTGGAAGCAAAATTGCGAGAGGCTGCAAATCAAGAGGCCCAACGCAATGGTGCCCAGGGCCTGCATGTTGTGGCAGAGCGGGAACTGAAAGTTGCGACAGTTGAAGGCCGCGAGATCTTTGTGCAGGGCAGCGTCAAGGTCGAGGCCACAGGGCGGCCTCGAATTGCATCAGAGGCCCTCGTCTAGCGCGCGCTTGGGCAGCACCCAATTGGCACGTGGAAAATGACAGGTATAGCCGCCAATGTTCTTCTCTAAATAGTCCTGGTGGAACTCTTCGGCTTGCCAAAAATCTCCGGCGGGTTCCACTTGGGTCACAACCTTGCCGGGCCACAATCCAGAGGCGTCGACATCAGCAATCGTGTCCAGCGCGACAGCCTTTTGTTCAGAATCCACATAGTAGATAGCGGACCGATACGAGCTGCCAACATCGTTGCCCTGACGATTTGGCGTCGTTGGATCGTGGATCTGAAAAAAGAACTCAAGAACAGCGCGATAGGTGGTCACCTCTGGGTCAAAGGTGATTTCGATGCCTTCAGCATGGGTTCCATGGTTGCGGTAGGTGGCATTTGGCACGTCTCCTCCGGTATAGCCCACACGGGTGCTAAGCACCCCTTTTTGTTTGCGGATCAGGTCTTCCATGCCCCAAAAACAGCCCCCGGCCAGTACAGCGCGTGTGCTCATGCGAGATCCTCCACTTGGTCAATATAGGCACCATAGCCCTCGGCCTGCATCTCGTCACGATGCACAAAGCGCAGGCTGGCTGAGTTGATACAATAGCGCAGCCCACCTTGATCCGCGGGCCCATCGGGAAATACATGCCCAAGATGGCTGTCACCATGGGCAGAGCGCACTTCGGTACGGATCATACCATGGGTGCTGTCATGTACTTCGGTGACATGTGCGGTTTCGATCGGTTTGGTGAAACTGGGCCAGCCGCAGCCGGATTCATATTTGTCAGAACTTGCAAAAAGCGGTTCGCCAGAAACGACATCCACATAAATGCCGGGTTCTTTGTTGCCCAACAACTTGCCAGATCCCGGCCGTTCAGTGCCGTTTTCCTGCGTGACCCAAAACTGTTCGTCAGTCAGCTGTGCGATTGCGTCTGCGTCTTTGCGATATGTGCTCACGAGGGTCTCCATCTTTTGAGTGTCTTGCGCAATAGATGGGGCAGTATGGCTGAATTCAAACGGTTGTTACAGAGCGCTGACCAAGGCGTGATCATATCCCCGCCAAGACCCCTAGGCAGAAGCGGCCGCTAGGGCTTGATCCATAAGCGCTTTGATCTTTTTGCGGTTGGTGTCAGCCACGATGCGCCCAAGTTCGGCATCGCCCTTCAATGCAACTAGGGTAGAGCGACGCGGAATTTTCAGATCGCGCACCAGGTCAGACCGGCCATATTGGTCCCAATCCACATCGATAAACACGATGTTCTTTTCATACGCGCCATTATTGTCTTTTAGGCGCGCAATAACACGTTCCTGCGCCCGGCAAGTGGTGCACCAGCTGGCTTTGAAATCAAGAAAGACAGTGTCGCCAGCCGCCAGATGTTTGGCCACCAACCCCGGTGTGTAATTTGTGGCGGCCTGCGCGGCAAATGGCAGAGCGGTGGACGCGGCGGCGAGGGCGATAAATGAACGGCGGTTCATGGCAAACTCCTTACAGGGACACAGATAAATCAATCAACCAAAGCGGCATGTGGTCCAGCAACCAAGCTTCGGCGATATGGTGTAGACGGAAAAACAACATCAGCCCAACAGCAACAAACACCGCCCCCATCATCGGGCGTGCTGTGGCAGCGATTTTGCGCATGAGGGCTTGACGGCGTTGCAAGGCAGATCGCGCGCCATAGCCAAGGCCAATGATCAATGTGGAAACACCAAGTGCAAAACACATCATAATTGCAGTGGCGAAGGTCAGGCTTTGTCCCTGCGACGCAAGCGATATTGCCCCGCCCAGAGTTGGCCCAACACAGGGGCTCCAGACGGCCCCCAAAAGCACGCCGCCTAAAAACTGCCCTCGCAGCGTTGCGCGGTCAATATGATCCATTTGGGCATCTGCCTGACTGGCAAATCCAGCAGTGGCAGCGGTAAAGGCCGTTGAGAACCGCGGCACAAGCAATATCAGCCCAAACACCACCATAAGAACGGCCCCGGCCCGCGAAATGTCATCTATCGACAGTCCAATGGCGTGCCCAAATGCGGTCACCAGCAGCCCAAGGGTAACAAAAGACAGGCTGAGCCCGGCGGCAATAGCCAAAGGCCCATGGCGGCTGGCTTGCAATGCGGTGGCCAATACAATGGGCAGCACAGGCAAGACACAGGGGTTAATCAATGTCAGCAGGCCAGCGGCATATGCAAAAATCAGATCCATGCGGCGAACATGCCGTTTTTCCGATGTGTTGTCAGCATTTCGCGATGCAGTTCTGTTCAATATTGCGTGTGGTTGATGTTAGGATTTGGCTGTCGCGGGCAGGGGCGCTGCCTCCGCGCAGAGAAATCCATTCTCTGCGCTCCCCTAGGGTATTTGGGTCAAGCACAAATTGGTTTGGTTGTTTTTGACAAAATTGGCAGTTTTTAAGAGGCCAAAATCAACCTATCTGAAAGCAAATCAGTGAGGATGTTATGAACCAACAGCCAAGAATATTGCCAAGCGTCTGCCCGTTGGACTGCCCGGACACCTGTAGTTTGAGCGTCAAAGTTCTGGGAGATGAAATCCAGAATGTGCGTGGATCCAAGGCCAATGGTTATACGGGTGGTGTGATTTGTAAAAAAGTTGCGCGCAGCTATGGGGAATTTGTGCATGGCGCAAAACGGTTGCGCCATCCGATGAAACGTAGCGGCGCGGGATTTGAACCCATTTCCTGGAAAGAGGCTTTGGATTTGGTGCATGCGGGCTTTTCCGCGGCTATTGATGGCTTTGGAGCAGAAGCGGTATTGCCGCTGAACTATGCGGGTCCGCATGGTGAATTGGCGGCTGGCTCGATGGACATGCGGTTTTTCAATCGGCTGGGCGCGACAGAGCTTGACCGCGGCCCCCTGTGTGGCGGTGTGCGCGGGGCGGCCTATGGCAGCCTTTATGGTGATGCGCCGGGCATGCCACCCGCACAGGCGGTTCACAGCGACCTGATTTTGGTCTGGGGCAATAATGTTACCGTTTCAAACTTGCATTTCACACGGGTTATCAAAGCGGCGCGGGCGCGCGGCGCAAAGCTTGTGGTGATTGATCCAAAGCGCACCAAAATTGCAGACCAAGCTGATTTGTTTCTGCAAATTACTCCGGGCACAGATGTGGTTCTGGCCATGGCGCTGGCGGCCGGGCTGGAGCAGCGCGATGCTTTGGACAAAGATTTTCTCACTCGATGGGTGTTGGGAAGTGCGCGTTTTTTGCAGGCCGCAGGGCAATATGGCACCGCAGAGGTTGCGACGCTGTGCAAGATAGAGACAGCGGATTTTGACACATTGCTGGGTTGGATCATCAAGGCACGCGCCATGGCGACCAGCGTGGGCGTGGGGATTGAACGCAACAGGTCAGGCGGGGCAGGGTTGCGCGCAGCTATGGCGCTAAATGCTTTGACGGGGCAACACGGGCGGCTTGGTGCTGGGATCATCGCAAAGTCTGGTGGCCATGCGGTCAAAACGTCTGACCGTTTGCAAGCCACGCATTTGCGCAGCAAGCCGGCGCGGCGTTTCAACATTCTGGATGTGTCAGACATGTTGTTGGATCAGGATCTTGCCACGCCTGTAAAGGCTGTGATGATCTATAACCACAATCCCGTTGCCACCCATCCGGACCAAGGCAAGATGATCCGGGCTTTGTCTCAGAAAGATGTTTTTGTGGTCGGCTGCGATGTAACGATGACCGACAGTATGGCGCTGTGCGATGTCATCTTGCCGGCGGCCAGTCATTTTGAGCACCACGAGATTTTTGGGGCCTATGGACAAAACTATGTGCAACGGTCAGCCCCTGTCATTTCGGCGGTTGGCGCGGCCCTGCCAAATACAGAGATTTTTCGCCGCCTGGCAGCACGGTTTGGCTTTTCCGAGCCGGAATTTCAGGACAGCGACATGGCGCTAATGGATCAGGCCTTTGCGGATCTGGGACAACGACCAAGTGAAATTGATCTTGAAAGCCCGGTGCAAGCCGGAGGGGATATGGGGCAGGATGCTATTTTGTGCGACGCGCTCGCGCCACAGACACGTTCGGGCAAAATCGAACTCTATAGCGCCGATCTAGAGGCGCGGTTTGGCTGTGCGCTGCCGCAGTATAAAGCGGCGGAGGCTGCGTTGCCCCTGACGCTTGTGACACCTTCGTCTGACAAACGCATCAATGCAACCTTTGGCGGCTGCGCGGCATCTGAGGGCCCAGAGATACTTGAGATGCACCCAGAAGATGCCGCCGCTCGAGGGTTGCAAGACCGCCAAAAAGTGATGGTCTGGAATGCTTTGGGTGAAGTCACGCTGATGCTGCAGATCAGCGATGCGGTAAAGTTGGGTGTGGTTTACAGCCCAAAAGGCACTTGGAGGGCCACCAGCGATACAAAATTGACTGTGAATTCGTTGATTTCGTCAAACAGTCGTTGTGACCTGAGGGAAGGGGCCGCCTATAACGACACATTTGTCGAAGTGCGGGCCTGTGTCCCTTGATTTTGGTTTGTGGTAACTTGGCAAAAATGACCACCTAGGCAGACCAATTCATGCCCGCACATTCGCTGACCTTTGCTGTGGATCGCGCGTCAAAAACCCCGGTTTTTGAGCAGATTTGCATGGCCGTGCGCCGACATGTTCAATCTGGGCCGCTGTTGGCCGGGCAAAAACTGCCACCGACCCGCAGCCTTGCAATTGAATTAGGCGTGTCGCGCACAACGGTGGTGACCGCCTATGATCAATTGGTGGCAGAAGGCTATATTCTGGGGCGTCCCGGTGCTGGATATGAAATTTGTGACACCGGTGCGTTAGAGCTTGGCGGGACTTTGGCAAAGCCTTTGATCACCACAAGCCCTGCAATGGCGACCACAAATCCAGCGGCACCATTTCGGGCCGGAGAGCCAGATATGCGGCTGTTTCCGCATCGTGCCTGGGGCCGGACTGTGGCGCGGGTGTTTCGGAGTGCACCGGTGCAGCTTGGCAGCGATGATTCACTAATTGGTCATCAGGGTCTACGCCGCGCTATCGCTGATCACATCGCAGAATGGCGCGGGGTTGAAGCCCATTGTGATCAGGTGATTGTCACCGCTGGGGCGAGCGATGCGTTGGAACTGTGTTTGCGTTGCCTTGCACAGGCTGGCGATACCATTGCCGTCGAGGACCCCGGGTATCGCCCGCTAAAGCATTTCATTGCAGATCGTGGTCTAACGCTGGGGTTTATGGCCACGGATACGCAGGGGGCAATCTTGCCAAAGGTCAAAGCCAAGGCGGCCATCTTAACTCCTTCGCATCAGTATCCTCTGGGTGGGACCATGTCGCTGCAACGGCGGCAGAGTTTTTTGTCCTGGGCACAGCGTCAGGGCAGTTGGCTGATCGAGGATGACTATGACAGTGAGTTTCGCTTTGCGGGCCGGCCAATTCCGGCGCTTGCGGGCTTTGATGGGCTGCAGCGCTCGATCTATATTGGTAGTTTCTCAAAAATTTTTTCGAACGAATTGCGCATGGGTTATGTGGTTGTGCCCAAGAGTTTACAGGCCAGGTTTGTCACAACCCTGCGCCGTTTTGGCCGCAAAGCCAGTCAGATGCCGCAGGCACCTTTGGCTGATTTTATGCAGTCCGGAGAATTCTATCGCCACCTGCGACGGGTCCGCCGCATTTATGGAAAACGGCGCGCGTTCCTTTTGGGGGCTTTGCAAGATCGGTTTCAGGATGTTGGCTGGTTCACTGACCATCACGCAGGCATGCAGATCGCGTTTCATTTGAACATTGATTTGCCTGATACGAATGTGATGTCCGCGGGGCGCAAGGCAGGGTTGGACATCGAGGCGCTATCGGGGTTCTGTTCTGGGCCGGCTAAGTGCAATGGCATTTTGTTGGGCTATTGCGGATTTGACGAGCAAGAGTTGGACAAGGCGCTTGGCACCCTGCGACAGGTGATCGACGCACAAAAAGAAAGGGCCGCCACTGGCGACCCCTTCCCAAAAACAGATTAGAAATCTGATTAGCCGTTCACGCTGTCTTTCAACGCTTTGGCGATTGTCATTTTCACGACTTTATCAGCTTCTTTTTTGATTTGCTCACCAGTTGCCGGATTGCGAACCATACGCTCAGGACGCTCGCGGCAATAGATTTTGCCTACGCCTGGTAGGGTCACTGCACCACCTGCCGACACTTCGCGAGTGATCAGCGCGCAGACTGCGTCTAGGGAAGCACCAGCGGTTTTCTTGTCGGCGCCCAGTTCCTCGGCCAGAGCGGCAACGAGTTGGGTCTTGGTCATCGGCTTTGCCATTAATTGGTCTCCTTGTCTTGCCCGTTATTTATGGGCCTCATGCCGCGCATTTAACGGAAATTAAAGGGCGATGACAACGAAATGCTGCATGCGTATGCGCAAAAATATACATTTTTCGCGCATACTGCGGGATTATAGGAACGCAGTCTCATCAAAAGACCTCAATTTCCGCGAATGCAGGCGTTCAAGCGGCATATCGCGCAGCGACTCCATCGCGCGGATTCCAATCATCAAATGGCGAGCCACTTGTGTTTTATAGAAATCTGAGGCCATGCCGGGCAGTTTTAGTTCGCCATGCAGCGGCTTGTCTGACACGCACAAAAGCGTTCCATATGGCACGCGAAACCGATAGCCGTTTGCCGCGATTGTGGCGCTTTCCATATCCAAGGCAACCGCGCGTGATTGCGACAGACGCTGCACGGGACCCGCGTGTTCACGCAGCTCCCAATTGCGGTTGTCAATCGTGGCCACGGTGCCGGTGCGCATCACGCGTTTCAGTTCGAAATCTTCCAGCTTGGTGACGTCAGCCACCGCACGTTCTAGTGCAATTTGAATTTCAGCCAGCGCTGGAATGGGCACCCAAACCGGCAGATCATCATCCAAGACGTGATCTTCGCGCAGATAGGCATGTGCCAGTACAAAATCCCCTAGGCTTTGGGAATTGCGCAGGCCTGCACAATGCCCCACCATCAACCAAGCATGCGGGCGCAACACCGCAATATGATCGGTTGCGGTTTTGGCGTTAGACGGTCCAACGCCGATATTCACCAATGTGATCCCCGAGCCATCTTTGCGCGTCAGGTGATAAGTTGGCATTTGGGGCTGTTTTTCCACCGCAGGAATTTTGGTCGCGGGATCGGTGATTTCCACATTTCCAGTTGAAACAAAACTGACATAGCCGTTCGTAGGATCGGCCAGCATTTCGCGGGCATAGGCCTCAAATTCGGCAACATAGAATTGGTAGTTGGTGAACAGAACGTGATTCTGAAAATGCTCGGCGTCTGTTGCTGTGTAATGCGCCAACCGGGCAAGGGAATAGTCAACGCGCTGGGCTGAAAATGGGGCCAAGGGTTTGGCTCCGCCTTCGGGGGTGACGGCAACGCCATTCACGATGTCGTCGTTGGTTGTCGACAAGTCGGGCACATCAAAAATATCGCGCAGAGTGAAATCGGCAGCCCCCTCCTGAGGCACTGTGATCGTGTCGTCATTGGCCACGGCAAAATGCACCGGAATCGGCGTGGATGATGCGCCAACCACCACTGGAACCTTGTGGTTCTCTAGCAAGAGCTCGATTTGCTGTTCCAGATAATTTCGAAACAAATCAGGCCGGGTGATTGTTGCCGCATAGGTACCGGGTTCTGCCACATGCCCAAACGACAGGCGGCTGTCCACTTGGGCAAAGCTTGTGGTGGTGATGCGCAGCTCTGGGTAATGCGCACGAATGCGCTGCCCCTTGGGGCCATCCGCTATCGCTGAAACAAACTCTCGGCACAAATAGGTCGTGGCCGTTTCATAGAGTTCACACAGCCGATCGACGGCCTGCTTGGCATTTGTAAAGGATTCAGGGGCGGGGACAGCCGTTGTGGCTATGGGAATTTCAATAGGGGTCATTTTGGGGCCTGTAATACGGTCGTCATTTCAAACTTTGTTACGTCCACCAGCCCAAGATCCGAAATTCTAAGTTCCGGGATCACCACCAGAGCCAGCAATGAATGTTGCATATAAGCATTGTTAAGCGTGCAGCCGCAGGTTTGCATCGCCTGCATCATCGCCTGTGCCTTAGCGGCAACCTGAGTGGCTGGCTGATCTGACATCAACCCGGCGATGGGCAATTTGATCAGAGCAATTTCTTGCCCGTCTTTGAAGACGGTCACACCGCCGCCGACCTCGCCCAGTCGATTGGCCGCCAGCGCCATGTCCTCTTTGTCTGTGCCAACAACAATCATGTGATGGCTGTCATGGGCGACGGTCGAGGCCATCGCCATCCGGCCTTGGTAGCCAAATCCACTGACAAAGGCGTTGGTGGTGCTGCCCAATCCCCGATGGCGCTCGACAAGGGCGATTTGACAGACGTCTTGATCAACATCCATCTCAACCAAGCCATCCTGCACGTTCAATGTGGCTTTCAAAGCCTTGGTTGGGGCCTGATTTTCAACCACCCCAATTACATTCGCGGTCACGGTGTTGGCACCGTTGGGTGCGGAAATGTCAAAATCCATAGCACGGCGTTGCGGACCCAAATTGACGGTTTGGCGCGCGTGTTTAGGCCAATCATAATGCGGACAATCCACAAGGCATACGCCATTCTTTGCCACGGTTTTGCCGCGCGCAATCACCTGTTGGATTGGCAAGGTTTTCAGATCGCTGGTCAGAATGACATCGGCGCGGCGTCCCGGCGTGATCGAGCCCAAATCACGCTCCAAGCCAAAATGGGTCGCCGTGTTAATGGTGGCCATCTGTAGCGCGATCAATGGATCACAGCCGCACTCAATGGCGTGCCGCACAACCCGGTTCATATGCCCGTCGTTGACCAAAGTGCCGGAATGACAGTCATCGGTGCACAGGATAAAACCACGCGGATCAAGCCCTTTTTCTGTGATGGCTGTGATCTGACTTTCCACATCGAACCAGGCAGAGCCAAGCCGCATCATGCTGCGCATACCTTGTCGCACACGCGCGATTGCATCTGCTTCGCACGTGCCTTCATGATCATCCGCAGGCCCACCGGCCACATAAGCATGAAAGGCTGGTCCCAAATCCGGCGAGGCATAGTGGCCGCCAACGGTTTTGCCAGCGTTTTGCGTGGCGGCAATTTCCGCCAGCATCTTTGGATCAGCATTTGCCACGCCCGGAAAATTCATCATTTCGCCCAGGCCAATAATGCCCGGCCATTGCATGGCCTCGGCAACATCTTGGGGGGTTATTTCAAATCCAGTGGTTTCCAACCCCGGCGCGCTGGGGGCGCAGCTTGGCATTTGGGTGAATACATTGATCGGCTGCATCAGCGCCTCGTCATGCATCATGCGCACGCCCGCAAGACCCAGAACATTGGCGATTTCGTGCGGATCAGTGAACATGCTGGTGGTGCCATGGGGGATCACCGCACGGGCAAATTCCGCGGGTGTCAGCATGCCACTTTCAATGTGCATATGCGCGTCGCACAGACCGGGGATCATAAAGCGATCCTCTGCCTCGATCAGCTCGGTTTGTGGCCCTATGCAATGGCTGGCATCCGGCCCAACATAAGCGATGCGGCCCTCGGCAATAGCGATGTCGTGACCCGCAAGAATTTCACGGCTGTGTACGTTGACCCAACGTCCGTTGCGAATGATCAGATCTGCGGCTTCGCGCCCTGCGGCGACGTTGACCAAGCGGGGGGCGCATTCGGCCCAAGTTTTTAATGTCGTCTGCTCCATGTCCCAAGGTGGCACGACAGCCGCCATTGATCAAGCAGCCGAAACATGACGCTTTTGCAAAGGCTGTTTCAAACCAAACCGAAAGGCAAGCTATTGGGCATGTCGATACATTGCACAGATGCAATTGATTTTAGGGCTTAAATCGGGTCTGCTGCAAAAAACCACTGCCAAACCGGAGCATCGTATGCTGCCTTTCGATATTGTTGTGACCTTCGCTCTGGCGACTTTGTTGCTTAGCCTTGCGCCTGGCCCGGATAACGTATTTGTGCTGACACAATCGGCGCTGCATGGTGCCGTGTCAGGCCTGTATGTGGTGCTGGGGCTGTGCACGGGTTTGCTGTTTCATTCCGCCGCTGTGGCCCTTGGCTTGGCCGCGGTGATCCAAGCCAGCGCGCTGGCGTTCACGGTGATCAAATTCATTGGGGCGGCTTATCTTTTGTATCTGGCCTATCAGGCGTTTCGCGCCAAGCCACAAAGCCTGCACACCAAAACAGTATCACGCTCAGGCTGGGCGCTGTATCGGCGCGGCGTCTTGATGAATATTACAAACCCAAAGGTCGCATTGTTCTTTTTGGCGCTGTTTCCGCAATTCACCGACCCGGCGCTGGGCAACCTGACGGGGCAGATTGCACTATTGAGCATGGTGTTTGTCGGCGTGGCCCTTTTGGTTTTTGGCTCTGTGGCCCTTGTGGCCGGCCGCCTAAGCCAAACATTGATGCGCACTCCTAAAATGCAGACCGTCACCAATCGCGTGGCGGGGCTTGTGTTTGTGGGGTTGGCCGCCAAGATTGCAACAAGCCAGCGCTAAGCAAAAACCGCCTTGGGCGCTGTGGAAAGGACTGCGATGGTTAACAAACAGGATCTGGAACGCTTTTTGCAGCCGCAAGCTATGACCCATGCCAAGGCTTTGGCCGAAGTGCGGTCTGGTTTGAAGCTTAGCCATTGGATTTGGTGGGAATTGCCACAGTTGCGCGGGCTGGGTCGTTCGCAACGTGCTGAAGACTATGGGTTGCAAGATCTTGACGAAGCCACGCGTTACTTGGGTCACCCAGTTTTGGGCAAACGCCTGATGGAAATCTGCATGGCTTTGTTGATGCATCAAAACCGCCCACCCGAAGCGATTTTGGGCCCGATTGACGCACAAAAACTGCGCAGCATGGCGACTCTTTTTGCCCGCGTGCCCGGCACGCCGGATGTGTTTCAGGATATTTTGGATCAGTTTTTTGGTGGATTATCTTGCCCTTTGACGCAGTCTCGGCTTGCCGCAGAGCATTAAGTTTGTGCAGCATGCGCGGGCAGGTGCCTCTGGCAGGGGTATTTTTGGAAAAGTGAAACGCCAGGCTTGCATGTTTGCAGGTGGTTGCGCAGTTTGCGGGCATGAAAAACACTTTGCTTTCTTTAGGTCATGGATTTTCTGCACAGGCTTTGGCGGCGCGACTGGTGCCGCAGGGGTGGCGGGTGATCGGCACGACGCGCAAAACTGAAAAACTGGAAGAGCTGTCGGCCTCTGGGGTCGAGCCATTACTCTGGCCTTGTGATCTGACCAGCTGCCTTAGAGATGTGACCCATATTTTGACATCAGCTGGTCCTGATGCCCAGGGTGACCCGATATTGCGCGCAGCGCGCCCTGCCATTGAAGCGGTGAAAAGCCAATTGCATTGGGTCGGGTATTTATCGACCACCGGGGTTTACGGCGATCACGATGGCGGCTGGGTGGATGAGACCACCGCACTTGATCCGGCGACAGAGCGGGGCAAGCGACGGGTTCTGGCCGAACGCGAATGGTTGGATATTGATGATTTGCCTGTGCATGTGTTTCGCCTGGCGGGCATTTATGGGCCGGGGCGTGGGCCGTTTGCCAAACTGCGACGGGGCGTGGCCCAGCGGGTGATCAAGAAAAATCAGGTGTTTAGCCGCACACATGTCCAAGACATTGCGCAGGTGCTGGAGGCTTCGATGGCGCAGCCAAATCCGGGGCGCATTTACAACGTCTGTGATGATGACCCGCAACCGCCAGAGGTGGTGATTGAATATGCGGCCAAACTGCTTGGCATGGCACCGCCGCCAGCTGTGGCTTTTGAAGAGGCAACGATGAGCCCGATGGCGCGGACATTTTATTCAGACAGCAAGCGCGTGCGCAACGACCGCATCAAAGATGAATTGGGCGTGACATTGAAATACCCGACGTTCAAAGCGGCGCTGGAAGCGATGTTAGCACAGGAACGTTCAGGCTGAGGCGATGGCTGGGGGTTTTACCCCCAGACCCCCAGAGTGTTTTGAGAAAGATGAAGTTAGGCTGATTTGCTGCCAATCTGGGCAATTCCAAGCGTATCAAGCACTTTGGCTTCGATGTGCTCGGCGTTCATGGCAGCTGTGGCATACATATCCGCAGGGCTGGATTGATCGATAAAGATATCGGGCAACACCATCGAGCGGAATTTCAACCCAGTATCAAACACAGCGTTTTCTGCTAAAAGCTGCGCCACATGTGAGCCAAATCCGCCAATCGCGCCTTCTTCGATGGTGATCAGTGCTTCGTGGTTTTGCGCCAGATCCATGATCAGCGCTTGGTCCAGTGGTTTGGCAAACCGTGCATCTGCGATGGTGGGGGTGATGCCACGCGCTGCCAAAGCATCTGCGGCTTTTTTGACTTCTTCCAGACGGGTGCCAAAGGACAATAGCGCGACCCGCTGACCTTGTTGGATCATGCGGCCTTTGCCAATTTCCAGAATCTCGCCGGTCTCTGGCATGTCGACGCCAACGCCTTCGCCACGCGGGTAACGAAAGGCAATTGGCCCGTCGTCATGCGCGGCAGCGGTGGCCACCATATGTTTTAGTTCGGCTTCGTCAGCGGCCGCCATCACCACCATGCCTGGCAAATTGGCCATATAGGCAATGTCAAAACTGCCCGCATGGGTGGCACCATCGGCCCCGACCAGCCCGGCGCGATCAATGGCAAAGCGCACGGGCAAACGTTGGATGGCCACATCATGCACCACCTGATCATATCCGCGTTGCAAAAAGGTCGAATACATCGTGCAGAAAGGTTTCATGCCACCCGCAGCCAAAGCCGCGCAAAAGGTCACGCCATGTTGTTCGGCAATGGCCACGTCAAAACAGCGGCTTGGATAGCGCTCGGCAAAAAGATTCAGACCGGTGCCATCGGGCATGGCCGCCGTGACCGCAACGATTTTGTCGTCTTCTGCCGCCAGATCTGTCAGTGTTTGGCCAAAGACCGATGTATAGCTAGGCGCATTGGACGGAGATTTCTTTTGTTCGCCGGTCAACACATCAAACTTGGCTGTGGCGTGGCCCTTGTCACGCGCGTTTTCAGCCGGGCCATAGCCCTTGCCCTTTTGGGTCACGATATGCAGCAAAACCGGCCCAGTGGCGCGATCATGCATGGTGCGCAGAACCGGCAGCAATTGGTTCATGTCATGGCCATCGATTGGCCCTACATAGCTAAAACCAAGTTCCTCAAACAACGTGCCGCCAAGGGTCATGCCTTTCAGCATTTCCTTGGCACGCTTTGCGCCTTCGCGGAAAGGTTCTGGCAAAAGCGACACCGCGCCTTTTGCGGCGGCTTTCAGCTCTTGATAGGGTTCGCCGGCATAAAGCCGGGACAGATAGGACGACATCGCGCCCACCGGAGGGGCAATCGACATTTCATTGTCGTTGAGAACCACAAACAATCGGCGATTAAGATGGCCAGCGTTGTTCATCGCCTCATAGGCCATCCCAGCGCTGATCGAGCCATCGCCAATCACTGCAATTGCATCACCCAGACCACCGTCGCAGGTGCCGCCCAGATCGCGAGCCACGGCAAAGCCCAACGCTGCGGAAATAGAGGTGGAACTATGGGCCGCCCCAAAGGGGTCAAACACCGATTCAGAGCGTTTGGTGAAACCAGACAGCCCGTCTTTCATGCGCAATGTGCGGATGCGGTCACGGCGCCCAGTCAGGATCTTATGTGGATAACACTGGTGGCCAACGTCCCAAATGAGCTTGTCGCGGGGCGTGTCAAAAACCGCGTGCAAAGCCACGGTCAGCTCAACCACACCCAGGCCCGCGCCCAGATGCCCGCCGGTTTCTGAAACCGCAGAGACGGTTTCGGCCCGCAGCTCATGCGCCAACTGCGTCAGTTCAGCGTCGCTGAATTGCTTCAGGTCTTCGGGTTTGTGCACCCGGTTCAATAGCGGCGTATCGGGTCTGGCAGACATAGCTCGCCCTTTTCTTAGCTTTCCCGCGCAATAACGAAGCGCGCAAGGTCCCGCAAGGTGTCAGCCCCTGCGCCATATGAGTCCAGCGCAGCGCAACTGTCATCAATCAAATCTCTGGCACGGGTTTTGGCAGCTTCCATCCCCAAGAGCGAGACAAAAGTCGCTTTGCCTGCAACGGCATCCTTGCCAAGGGTTTTTCCAACCTTATCCGCGTCGCCTTCGATATCCAAAACATCGTCCCAGATTTGAAAGGCAAGGCCCAAACCATCCGCATAGCGCGCAAAGGGCTGTGTCTCTGCCTGTGCCATGCGCGCGCCACATTGCGCTGACCAGCCAAACAAAGCGCCGGTCTTTCCGGCTTGCAACGTGATGATTTCATCAAGCGTCAAGGGCGCTTCGGCGGTTTCTGCGGCCATGTCTAGCGCCTGACCCAAAACCATGCCCTGCGCCCCGGCGGCTTTGGCAAAAGTCAGCGCAAGATCCGCCCGCACCAGCGGGTTTGGGCTTGTTTCCGGATGCGCCACCATTTCAAATGCCAAGGTTTGCAGCGCGTCTCCGGCCAATACCGCCGTGGCATAGTCCCATTTGACGTGCACGGTTGGCTGGCCCCGGCGTAAATCGTCATCATCCATACAGGGCAAGTCGTCATGCACCAGCGAATAAGCATGCATTGCCTCTATCGCGGCGGCGGGCCAGATGGATTGCGCTGGATCGATATCGTGCAGACGCGCACTTTCGGTCACCAAAAAGGCGCGCAGGCGTTTGCCACCATGGCTCGCATAGCGCATAGCCTGCACAACCGGCAATTGCCCCATCGGGGCCATCACAGCATCCAGATGCGCCTGCACCCGGGTGGCGGTCTCGGCCAATTGGCGTTTAAACACAGTTACAGCCCTTCGACGGGCTTCAGGCCACTTGGCTGACCCTTGCCATCCAAAGTGATGGCAGCAACTTTCTCTTCGGCTTCCTTCAGCTTGGCTTCGCAGCGCGCCTTCAGGGCAGCTCCGCGTTCATACAGCTTGATGGAATCATCCAGTGCAACATCGCCACGTTCCAGATTGCCAACAACCTGCTCTAATTCAGCCATGGCTTGCTCAAAGCTCATTTCTGCAACGGGTGTATCGCTCATGCGCTTTTCTCCATCAAAACACCAACATGGGCGGTAACCGACTCCGCCAAGGCCCTCAGATCATATCCGCCTTCCAAAGTCGAGACGAGACGCCCCCCACAATGGGTCGACGCAAGGTCGCAGAGCCTTTGGGTGAGCCAGGCAAAATCCTCGGTCTGCCAATTCAATTGCGCCAACGGGTCAGCAGCATGGGCGTCAAAACCAGCAGACACCAAAATAAGTTCGGGCCGGTAGCGGTCAAGCGCTGGTAAAATCTCGCGCGTGTAAACATCGCGCATATGGGGCCCATCAGAATGGGGCGGCAGGGGGAAATTCCAGACATTATTGTGACCGCCGGTCTCATGGCTCTGTCCGCTGCCCGGCCAGAGGGGGCTTTGATGACTGGAATAAAACTGCGCGTTTTCTTCCTCCCAAAGCAAGGCCTGCGTGCCGTTGCCATGGTGAACATCAAAATCAACGACTGCCACGCGGGACAGACCATGTCGTTTTATGGCGTGGCGCGCGGCGATGGCGATATTACCAAACAGGCAAAAGCCCATCGGCGTGGATTGCTCGGCATGATGACCAGGCGGACGCGTGGCCACAAAAGCATTGGTGGCTGCCCCGCCCAGCACGGCATCTACGGCGGCAATATTTGCCCCGACCGCGCGGCGCGCCGCGCGCAAGGTGCCCGCAGACATATGTGTGTCGCCATCCAAAGCTCGTTGCCCGCTGCTTGGGGAGGCCTGGGTGATCATATCCAAATAGCTTTGCGGATGGCACAACAAGATGTCGTCATCCTGACAATCAGGGGCCTCGCGGCGCTCTAATGTGGCAAAGCCAGCGAGTGCGTTTTCAATATACGTCAGCCGCGCGACTTGCTCTGGGTGCCCTGTTGGTGTGACATGGGTCAAACAATCGGCATGGGTGTAAAGTAATGTTGTCATAACCAGCACCAAAGCCGAATTAGCAAAGGTCTTGCAAGGTGCTACTGATGAAATTCTTGGTTACGCTCACAGTTTTTATCAACACCACGCTGGTCGCAACGGCTGCAGATATGGTGCGGTCAGACTTGGATCAGGATGGCCATGTGGAAGAATTCGGACTTGTTCACCAAGACAACGGCCAGGTTGATCTGCGCATTAAAACAAACACCGGATCAGATATCCTGTTGCCAAATATTGCTTGGAAAGGCGGGCTTTATGGCCAAAGCCCGCATCTCAGCCTTGCGCCAAACGGCTCGGTCTTGCTGACATCCAAGAACGAGGGGTGTTGCCGTTTTCGCTGGGCATTGACCGTGACGATTGCCAATCGCCAGCAGAGCTATCGGGTTGCTGGCCAGACTTACAGCTGGCGCGACACGCTGGATCTGGATGCCTTTGGTCGCTGTGACGTCAATTTTCTGACCGGGCGCGGGTTTTTGGAAAATGCAAAAGGCATCACCCATTTTGCCAGTGATCTTGAGGCAGCGCCACTTGCAGAATGGTCCCAAGATTCAGCCCTGCCGACACGCTGCAACCCCGATGCCCCTGCCCAATAGGCGCATCACCATCATTGTTCTTGATCCAAATACCCAAAAAACCGCCGCACCAGATGATGTCGTTGCTAGTCTGGGGCCAACATATAACCCGCCCCGCGCACGGTTTGCAGATATCGCGGCTGTTTTGGGTCGCTTTCGATCTTGCGCCGCAGACGGGTGATTTGCACATCGACAGCCCGTTCCTGCGCCTGACCGCGATCGCGTCCCAATTCTTCCACCAATTTGCTGCGGCTGATAGGTTCCGCAGGGGTTGCGGAAAAGATCTTCATCAATTGGCTTTCCGTGGCCGTTAAGCGCACCAGATCATCCCCTTGCCACATCTCGCCGCGTTCAATGTCATAGCGAATCGGCCCCAATTTCAGCATTTTCGGCGCGGCATTTGCCGCATCGCTCTCTGGCACACGGCGCAAAATCGCATTGATGCGCAGCAACAGCTCTTTGGGTTCAAAGGGCTTGGCCAAATAATCATCTGCCCCCGCCTCTAGACCCACAATGCGATCTTCGGTCTCACCTTTGGCCGTCAGCAGCATGATCGGGGTCGACGAGGTTTCGCGAATAGACCGGGTCAGCGCAATGCCGTCTTCGCCGGGCATCATCACATCCAGTACAATCATATCAAAATCAAGCCCGGCCAAGATGCGCCGCGCATGGGCTGCGTCGCGGGCTGCAGAGACCAAAAAACCGCTGCGGATCAGAAATTTTTGCAACAACCCGCGAATGCGTTCGTCATCGTCAACGATCAAAAGATGTGGTTGTAGATCCATCAGGTTTTATTCCCGCGCAGCGCGGCATTGCGACGCCGCATTTCTTTATCCATCATGGCCTCAAGCACCCGCCGAAATCCAGCCACTGCCTCGGGGCCAGCTTCACGATAGGCCGAGCGCATGCGTGTGCGTTGCGCATCTGACAGGCGCGCTTCCAGCCGTGTGCCATCTTCGGTCAAAAACAAATTGCGTTCGCGCTTGTCAACTTTGCCCACCCGGCTTTCAACCAGCCCATCTTCGATCAGCGTGCGTAGGACCCGATTAAGCGACTGTTTGGTGACCCCAAGAATCTCCAGTAAATTGGTCACGGTGGTGCCCGGTGCACGGTTGATAAAATGCACCGCTCGGTGATGCGCGCGCCCATAGGCCATGGTGGCGAGGATGCGATCTGGTTCTGATGTCAGCCCACGATAAGCAAAATACATGCCCTCGATGCCCTGCCGAATCTGCTCGTCTGTCAGAAAAAGCAGGCTTTCGCTGCCGTGGGTGTCGCCCATCTTGTTATTTCCAGTCAATAAAACCCTCGTACGAGGCCCACACTAAGTCAGCCTTGTTGACACTCCAAGGGTGAATTGGTAGCGAAACGCAGTTTTTGCGTAATAATATGCCCGAAACGGCCTTAACCTGCGCAACATATGACATTTAGAAAACGAAAAGGGATGCACTATGGCGGGCGCATACGATGATCGCGACGGCAAAATCTGGCTTGATGGCAAATTGGTCGAATGGCGGGATGCGAATGTGCATATCCTCACCCACGCGCTGCATTATGCAAGTTCGGTCTTTGAAGGCGAACGCGCCTATAACGGCAAGATCTTCAAAAGTGAATTACACTCTGAACGCCTGCTGAAATCTGGCGAACTGCTGGATATGCCGATCCCATACACCGTCGAAGAAATCGAAAAAGCCAAATATGACGCGCTAAAAGCCAATGGCCTAACCGACGCCTATGTGCGCGTTGTGGCTTGGCGCGGTGCAGGCGAAGACATGGGTGTGGCCTCTTCCAAAAACCCGGTGCGCATGGCTGTGGCCGTGTGGGAATGGGGTGCCTATTATGGCGATGCCAAAATGAAGGGCGCAAAGCTCGACATTGCAAAATGGAAGCGCCCAAGCCCGGAAACCATCCCGACCGCAGCCAAGGCCGCAGGTCTTTACATGATCTGCACCATGTCCAAGCATCAGGCCGAGGCCAAAGGCTGCTCTGATGCGTTGTTCATGGATTTCCGTGGTTATGTGGCAGAGGCGACCGGGGCCAACGTGTTTTTCGTAAAAGACGGCGAAGTCCACACGCCTATTCCCGACGCCATCCTGAATGGCATCACCCGTCAGACCATCATCCAGATGTTAAAAGACAAAGGCATCAAGGTGATTGAACGCCATATCATGCCCGAAGAACTGGCTGATTTCGAACAGTGCTGGCTGACCGGCACCGCCGCCGAAGTCACGCCGGTGGGGCAGATTGGCGATTATAAATTCGAAGTCGGTGACATCACACGCGATGTTGCAGAAAGCTATGAGGCGCTGGTGCGCGTTTAAGACTGCACAAAAAGGCAGCTAAGAAACGCGGGGCTTTGGCTCCGCGTTTTGCATTTGGGTGACCCTTTGCCGATGTCGGCTGCCTCTAGCCCTGCGGCGTCATATTCGGGCGGGCTTTGCCGCGCTGCAAGCCCAGTTTGCTTTCGCGCCAGATGATCAGGATGCCAGCCGCGATGATCAGACCAGACCCAGCCAAAGTCGCACTGGTTGGCACTTCGCTGAACACGAAAAACCCAATTAAAATCGCAAAAATCATAGATACATAGTCAAAAGGTGCCAGCAAACCGGCCTCAGCAAACCGATAGCTAGAGGTCAGGAATATCTGTGCGACGCCGCCAATCAATCCTGCCAGAATAAGAAACACCAATTCCTGATTGGTCGGAATCACCCAGCCCAAAGGCAGAGTAAGCAACGACAGCCCAGTGGCCGTCAACGCAAAGTAAAAGACAATGGCCGAGGTCTGTTCGGTCTGCACCATGCGTCGAATATGGATCTGCGCGAGCGCCCGAAACACTGCGGATCCTAATGTCAGCAACGCGCCCAACAGCAAAAGTGTTTCTGTGCCACCGCTGTCAAAAACCGTAAGCCGTGGATACAGAATAATACCGACACCGACCATACCAACAGCCAGCGCAGAAAGTCGGAATATGCGCACCTGTTCGCCCAAAAACATCGCTGCAAATATGACGATCAGCAAAGGCGAGGTAAAGCCAATGGCGGTCACTTCGGGAAAGGGTAAAATGCCAAGCCCTGCAAAGCCAAGCGCCATGGCTGATGTGCCAATAAACCCACGCCAGAAATGTCCCATCGGGCTTTTAACCTTTAACCCTCTGTGCAGCTCTTTACGATAAAGCAGCCAGATGATGATCACCGGCATGGCAAAAAACGACCGAAAGAAAACCGCTTCCCAAGGGGGCACATGCGGCGCAGAGGCCTTGATCAGCGACGCCATGATCGAGAACAAAAAAAGCGCAAACGTCTTCAGCAAAATGCCGCGGGTCGGGTTCATTAGGGGCTCGCTTTTTCATAAGGCGCAATTTTTCTGCGATAATGCGCAGCTTGGGCCGTTTGTACCCTTGCTTTGTCGCACGGGATCACCAAAGTGTGCAACCGCTGAAACCGGAGGCGCATATGTATCACCAAAACACCCTGATTGCGCGTCTGCGTGCCGCCAGCCTTGATCAAGATACTGCGGTTTTCGCCAAAACTCCCGGACGCGCCGACATGCGTTTTGCAGAGCTGTTTCAAGGGGCCGAAAAAATCGCGGCTGCATTGGTGTCTCAAGGGGTTGCGCCAGGTGACCGTGTAGCGGTGCAGGTCGAAAAAACCATCGAGGCCATTCAACTGTATCTTGGAACCGTTATGGCGGGCGGCATCTTTTTACCCCTAAACACTGCCTATACAACCGCAGAGATCGCCTATTTTCTGGATGATGCCGCGCCTCGGATTCTGGTCTGTGATCCCACGCGTCAAGCGGCCTTGGCCGCAGTCGCCCGAACCGCCCAGATCCTGACCTTGGATGCAGAAGGGGCCGGAAGTTTGACGACCCTGGCCAAGGGTTTTTCAGGGTTTGAACCTGTGGCGCGCGCCGGCAGCGATCTTGCGGCAATTCTCTATACATCGGGCACCACCGGTCGCAGCAAAGGTGCCATGCTTAGCCATGACAATTTGGCGTCTAATTCTGAAATGCTGCGCGATTATTGGCAGTTCACCAACTCAGATGTGCTGATCCACGCCCTGCCCATCTTTCACACCCACGGATTGTTTGTCGCCACCAATGTGGCGCTTTTGTCTGGCGCGTCAGTGCATTTTCTGGCCCGTTTTGACGCCGACGCCATTCTAGAGGCAATGCCAACCGCAACCGCTTTGATGGGCGTGCCCACCTTTTATACCCGCTTATTGGCTGACCCGCGTCTGAATAGGGATTTGGCGCAGAACATGCGCCTGTTCATTTCAGGTTCTGCACCTCTGCTGGTGGATACCCATGAACAATGGCAGCAGCGCACCGGGCACCGTATTTTGGAACGCTACGGCATGACCGAAACCAATATGAGCACCTCAAACCCCTATGAGGGCGAAAGGCGTGCGGGCACGGTTGGTTTTCCTTTGCCTGGGGTAGAAGCCAAGATCATGAAGGACGGTTCAGAAGTTGCAATCGGTGATATCGGCGTGTTGTGGGTGCGGGGGGCAAATGTCTTTCAAGGCTATTGGCAAATGCCGGAAAAAACCGCCGAAGAGCTGTTGCCCGATGGTTGGTTCATCACGGGCGATCTGGCAAAGTTTGACAGCGACGGCTATGTGACCATCGTTGGTCGCGCTAAAGATCTGGTGATCACCGGCGGATTTAACGTTTATCCAAAAGAGGTTGAAAGCCTGATTGACGACCTGCCGGGTGTCATTGAAAGTGCGGTGATTGGCGTGGCGCATCCCGATTTTGGCGAAGCGGTTGTGGCCTTGGTTGTGGCCAATTCCAAACAGGTAACGCCGGATGATATCGCGGCGGCGCTGCAAGACCAACTCGCCAACTTCAAACGCCCAAAGCAGATCATATTGGTCGACCAACTGCCACGCAATACGATGGGCAAGGTGCAAAAGAAAGCGCTGCGCGAGACCTACGCAGACCTGTTTGGGTAAGGGTTACTCAGCGGCCTTTGCGTCGCCCCATTTCAACAGATCAGACCAGTGATCCGGCAGTTCCGTATCCATTTCTTTAGACAATTGCACCAAATAGGCCAACATCAAACGGGCGCGTTTGCGAGCGATTTTACGCCCCTTGGCCGTGAGCATTTCGTTGGGCAATTGCAGCAGCTTTAGGTGCCAATGGTCGATGGACCATTGCTGATCATCCAAAGGGCGATCTGCGGCGAAAGGGTCGTTTGGGTCCGCCAAGGGGCGGCCCATTGTGGCCCCAACCATAAAGGTGCGCGCGATGCCAATCGCACCCAATGCATCCAGCCGGTCAGCGTCGCGCAAGATTTCGGCCTCGGGGCTTTTGGGGGGGATTCCTGCGGAATAGCTATGGGCAGCGATGGCGTGTTGCGTGGCCTTGATCTCGGCGTCACTAAACCCGATGTCAGCCAAAATAGGGGCCACTTTGCGCGCAGACAAAACCGAGGCTTCGGCACGATTAGGCGCGTCTTTGGGCAAGTTTACCAGATCATGAAAATACGCAGCGGCCATCAGCACATTCAGGTTTGCTGTGCCTTCGTCCTCGGCAATCCGGCGGGCGTTTGACCAAACCCGATCCAGATGCGCGATGTCATGCGCCGGATCTTGTTCCATCTCGCGTTTGATAATGTTGCGCAGCTGCGCCTTTAGATCTTTCATCAGCCGATTTTGCCTTGGTTCTCACCGATTTGGCCACGGTGCAGCAACAAGTGATCCAGAATAACACAGGCCATCATAGCTTCGGCCACGGGCACGGCGCGAATGCCAACACAGGGATCGTGTCGGCCTTTTGTCACCACTTCAATCGGGGAGCCGTCAATGCGAATAGAGTTGCGCGGCGACAGAATAGACGACGTCGGTTTCACAGCAAATCGCACCACCACATCCTGACCCGTCGAGATGCCACCCAGAATACCGCCGGCATGGTTGCTGGAATAGATCGGGCCGTTTTCACCCATATAGATTTCATCGGCGTTTTCAGTGCCTTTGAGCATGGCTGCGGCCATGCCTTCGCCAATCTCCACCCCTTTGACAGCGTTGATAGACATCATCGCAGCCGCCAAATCCGTGTCGAGTTTGCCATAAACCGGCGCGCCGATTCCGGGCGGAACGCCGCGGGCCACCACTTCGATCTCCGCCCCAACGGAATCATGCGCTTTGCGCAGGGCCTGCAGATAGTCTTCCCATTCCTGCGCCTTGTCGGCACCATTGGGAATCCAGAAATCATTTTGTTCAATGGCGTCCCAGTCAAAGCTTTCGCGATCAACCGTGACGTCCCCCATGCGGGTCATATAGCCTTTGATCTCCAGACCCGGCACCAAGGCTTTGATCGCCTCGCGCGCCACGCCACCCGCAGCCACACGCGCCGCGGTTTCGCGCGCCGAAGACCGGCCACCACCGCGATAATCGCGATTGCCGTATTTCTGATGATAGGTGATATCCGCATGGCCCGGCCGGAAGGTCTGCGAAATCTCGCCATAATCGCGGCTGCGCTGATCGGTGTTTTCGATCATCAACTGTATCGGCGTGCCGGTGGATTTCCCGTCAAACACACCCGACAGGATCTTCACCGCATCTGGTTCATTGCGTTGGGTGGTGTTTTTGTTCTGGCCGGGGCGACGTTTGTCGAGCCACTGCTGCAGCATCTCTGCTTCAATCGGCACATTGGGTGGGCAACCATCCACGGTGGCCCCAAGGGCCGGACCATGGCTTTCACCCCACGTTGTCACGCGGAAGAGGTGTCCAAAACTATTGACTGACATGGGCATGCTCCTGTTTGAAAAACCCTTAGCGCCAAAGCGCCACAGGGGAAAGACCCAGAACGCAAACGCCGCCTCGATTGGGCGGCGTTATAGGGTCATCTATTGCGGCGGTGCCACATCAGTTTGGCCTGACAACCACTGCGTCAACTGGCGGAACCCAAGCAGGGCCAAAAACAGTCACATCGCGCAAGGCGAATTCCGGTGTGCCGTGATACAAATAACGCCAAATCGGCATTTCACTTGGTAAATCCAATCGCTGGTCCAAATCGTGACCAGATCGGGATTGGCTGACGATATCCACGCCGGCAATTTCCAGCATGGTATCTAAATATTGGTCTGCAGTATGGGCGGCCGCTGGTGCGGTCAGGGAGAGACTGGTCGCCAAAGCGATCATCGCGCCGCCCATGGAAGTTATTCCAAGGCGTCTCATTCTGTTTCCTTTCTCAAAACTGTGCCCCTCGGCATCTCTAAGAATTGGGGGCCCATATACGCGATTGCTAGGGCGCGACCAGTGAAATCGCTTCACGCTTTTGGCACCCACCCCCTGCGTTTCCGTGCCCCAGACATTTTTGCAAAACCGCTTTGAAATCAGCGCAATATTGTTTTACTCAGGGCGTTAACGGCCCCGTGGCTCAACTGGATAGAGCAGCCCCCTCCTAAGGGGCAGGTTATTGGTTCGAATCCAATCGGGGTCACCAAAAACACCTATAAAATATGGCTTATTTACAGTACTTTGTGCAGACGCTTGCAGAAAGTCCCGTGAGCTTTCGCACCGAATTCTGCTGAAACGACGGAAATCTCGTACAAAACCTGTACAAATTTCGCACGTCTTTGCGCACTTTGGGGCCATCCGATGAGTTGGCGGGTCGCAAACACATGCGCGGAACGGAAGTTTGGCAGCGCAACGCGCAAGCAGATCATCATGTTTCTGGCTGACAAGGCGAGTGATGACGGTTCTGGTATCTGGTGTTCTAAGGGGACGATCCAACGGCATACCGAGCTGGGCGAGACCACAGTCAAGCGAACCGTGCGTGAGTTCCTGAAAGAAGGCATCCTGGTCGAGACCGGCGCACGGACGTGCAAGAACGGGTTCACTGTCGTTTACCGCATCGATCTGACCAAGGTCGAGGCGTTGGATCCGACGTTAGAACCCGAGATTCAGACGGGGTCCACAGTGGCCCCCGTCCAGACTGGACCCGGAACGGGGGCCACTGTGGCCGGGGTACCGGGGCCACCACGGCCCCCAAACCATCCTAAAACCATCCATAAACCACCTACGCGCAGGCGCGAGGCAGCGGCGGATAAAGAGGCTGAGAAGATTTTGGAGGCTTACCCGGTCGACCGATTGCGCGGCAAAGCGGCCTGCGTTGCCCAGATCGAAGAGGCCATGAAGGAAGGGATCGCACCGGCGGACTTGCGGCAGGCGGTCCAAGCCTACGCCACCGAGAGCGCAGGTTTCACCCGCTCTAAGGTCTGTTTTTCCGACAACTGGTTTCAGACGCGGCGCTGGCTGGCCTATGTTGAAAAGCAAGCGGAAGACCGAGAAAAGGCGGCAGCGTTGACGGCGGACCACCACGCGCGGCTGGCCTGTTGGATCAGTGACCGCAGTCCAATGTGCACACACATCACGGGCACCCAAGTTACGGCGTTGCTTGCCTCAAAGCTTGTGACGCAGGCCCAAATCCAAGCCGCAGGCCTCAGATCATGACCGCTACCGATCCCACCAAAGAGCAAACAGCAAGGCGACCCATGTCATACGCTGGCGCTGCTGACACGGGACCTTGCGAGGGGCGGCAAGCCTCCCCTTCGAACCCTACCGGCGCGGGAAAGGCCCGCACCAAAGAGCCACTGGCCGAGACGTTCGTCTTTCGGTGCACAGCGGCAGAGAAGGCCCAGTTGCGCGCCAAGGCTGAGGCGGCTGGCCTGCCCGCCGCGACCTTGCTGCGCGAGGCGCTTGGCCTGACCGAGGCTCGCCGTCGCAAGCCCATCCCCCGCGTTGATCCAGCGCTGGTGCTTGCTGTCGGGCGCATCGGCGGCAACCTCAATCAGATCGCCCGCTGGCTGAACCGCGCGATGCTGGCGGGCCACACTGACCTCGACGCGCTCACCGTTGCCCGCCGTTTGCTGACCATCGAACGCCAACTTGCCCAGATCGTCGAGGCCGCGCGCCGATCTTGATGCAGGTCACTGATCTGCATCAAGATCGAGGAGGATTAGATGACGACACCCCTGACAGCCTTGGAACGCGACTTGCTCGCCTGCGTCGAGCGGTTGGTGACGGCTTGCGAGGTCTCAGCAAAGGAATTAAACGGCTTGGAAGCGCGCTCGACGAACAAGATGCAGAGCCAGATGGATGGATTGGCCGCCTGCGTGTCGGTGCTCATTCAATCGCAAGTGGCGTCCGTGGCTGCGTTGCACGGCTTGTTGAGCGAGGGATCGAACTACGGGAGGCTGCGCACGCAACTAGAGACCAGCTTGAAATTAGTGAAGGCCGCCGAAGTGAGGTTGAGACAGAGCTAGAAGAGCGGGAGGTCGAGATGGACCGAGGGCTGACGCATTGAGGGAACGTTGAGGGAGGCGTTGAAGAAAATGGGAGTCATTAACCGTACATTCTATCATCCCCATTTACAGGCCAAATCGAGCATGCCAGCTGGAAAATTTGGGACCCCATTAAAACGGGCATATTAGGTGTGAGCACACTAACGATTTGACCTTCGAACTAGCGTAGTAAATGCTGAAACGTGGAGTTGAGGGTCGTTGACTTAGGCTATGCGGCCGGCAAGGAGAGCAATTGTTAAAAGGAAAAATCGAGGATTCGAACATTACTCGGACTGAAACTGAAATGTTTGAAGAGTTTCTAAAGCAGCCTGGTGCTCGAAAAGCACATAGAGGTGTAATTCTGGATACACCGGATGGCAGCTTACACTTATTGGGCTTCGCTAAAAATGACGACAACCTCCCACAAGAGGCTCATTTCTACCTTCCATTTTGCACATCAAAAGAGGCTTTGCGCGTTCTTGAGATCAAGAGTGCTGACGATTACCTGCTGAAAAAGCAAGCCGACGCAATTGCTGACCAGCCAAGAGAACTCCGAAAAATCCTTGCAGCTAAGGATGAGTGGCAAAAGCGAGGGCGCATTTGGAGCCTGACTTCATACTATAACACCCTAAATAAAGATGGACGATCGTACATTTCAGCTCTTCCCAAAAGGACGAGGCGCACGTTTTCAAATCTTGCGTATGGTCGAGCGCCCTTACCGCAACCAAATGGAATTTGCCTTAAATCGCTCGTTGGTGATGTGGTGATGGTATCTGACAGCCTTCACTACTTCTTCTACTTTACGGCACTTGCGAACCTGGGAAGATTTTACGGGTTGTCGCGAGAGCAGAGAGCGCATGCTTTTTTAATTTCCCTTCGCATCATGGCAGGTGTCGAGAGTTTGGACTTCGAACTTGACCCTCGTGAGAACTTGCCTGCTTCTGTCAGATCAGAAGTCCTTTCGGACGTCGGGTGGATGATGCAGTTCACCTTCGGTCACGAATTTTCCCACTATCGTCTAGGCCACTTGGATGTCGCCGCAGCTGAATGTGAAGACGAAATCAGTTTTGCACATAACTTAGAGTTTGATGCAGATGCAGGGGCCATTTGCGGTGCTGGGGTTAATGCGTTTCGCGCGGGAAAACTGGCTTGGGCAGCCCAGCAAGTGTTTCTGTCTTTCTACACGCTGCAACTAGCTGGAGAGCACCGGAGCGACTTCCCAAATTTTTCAGTGTCCAAGACACACCCTAGCCCAATCGAGCGCTTATTCGCTGTCCAGAACCTTGGTCTAAAAAACCAGCCGGTGAGCCAGGACATTCTGGATGACGCAATAGGCGGAACCGAGCGTTTTTCGACTGAAGTATTGAAATGGATAGCGGCCGATAATGGAGTTTTCGACAGGTACGGCTCGGTTTATATCCCAGGCTTTGGTGTTGGAAGGAAGATGGATAGGATCGACTTTTGATCTTGGGAAAAAGTTCATCTTTGTAATGCGCAATTGAAACTGCTACGCGGCAACGAGCGGTTCAATGCCAGAAACGTCGATCTCCTTCGCGGCCAGCGCCATGTCGTAGTTCGTCTGCAAGTTCACCCAATAGGCCGGGGTCGTATTGAACACACGAGCGAGGCGCAGAGCCGTGTCAGGCGTGATCCCAGTAGTGCCCTTGATCAACCGCTCGATCCGCGTCCGAGGCACACCCAGACGCCGCGCAAACGCGATTGCCCCCATGTCCAGAGGATCGAGGTAAAGCTCCTTCAAGACTTCACCGGGGTGCATTGGTTCTTCAAGCAGGCTCATCAGCGTATCCTCTCAATGGTAATCGACAATCTCGACATCAGCAGGGCCGTTCGGCGTCCAGACAAAGCAGATGCGCCATTGTCCATTGATCCGCACGGAATGTTGTCCTGCCCGATCACCTTTCAGTTCTTCTAAGTGGTTGCCGGGTGGAAACCGTACATCTTCCACAACAACCGCAGCATCCAGCGCCGAGAGCATTGCCCGCGTGCGTTTCACCAAGTCACCTGGGAAGCCTTTTCCATATTTGCCTCTCACAGCACTGGCAGCGAGTTTTCCCTTGGTGCTTTGGATCATTTGATATGTGTATCACTGTGCGATACTTGTGTCAAGGCGTGATACTAATTCAAGTACGGTAAGGACATCTGCCGGAAGGTCCAACCGCTACCAAGGAGAAAGGCGGGAAAAAAGTACTTTACTTATTATCAATATAGATATAACTACTGCGGTAATTAGGAGCGTACGATGTCATACCCAAAACCAGCCCTTGCAGTTGACTTGGCTCTAATCACTGTTTCAGAAGGCTATCTGAACTGCCTTTTAATGTTGCGCGCAGACGCGGAAAAAGTTGGAGGCAAATGGGCACTACCCGGCGGCTATGTTAGAATAGACGAAGAAATTCACGCGACTGCCCAGCGAGTACTTCGAGAAAAGGTGGGAATTGGGCCGGCATATCTCGAGCAGCTGTTCACCTATGGGGCGATAGAACGAGACCCACGTGAACGGGTCGTGAGCGTCACTCACCTTGCTCTCATGCCATCGAGCGACCTTTTAGCAGCAGTTGAAAAATCGGCGACTTTAGAGCTTGCAATAGTTCAGACTGACTGGGCCGGAGAAGCTGACGGGCTGGCATCTGCTATCGGAACGGATGGAAGTGAATTGAAGCTGGCTTTTGATCACTCCGCAATTCTCGGAGATGTGGTTAAGCGTCTACGGGGCAAGCTCGAATACACCAACATTGCTTTGGAATTACTGCCACAGCTTTTCACACTCCGTCAGGCCCAAGAGGTCTATGAGGCAATCTTAGGGCGAAAGTTAACCAAGCCCGCATTCCGTCGAAAACTTCTTGACCGAAACATAATCAAAGCGACCGGGCAGCGAGAGGAAGCTTCCGCCTTTCGCCCCGCTGAGCTTTACACTCGACTCTAAGAAAGGAGTCACGAAATGCGTTTCTCTAAAAATTCGCCGTCGATACCCGACATCCTGCTAGATCGTCGCGACGCGGGGCGAGTCGTGTTCCTTTGTGGGGCAGGCGTATCATTCAATTCTGGGATGCCTGACTTCTTTGGCTTAACTAAACACGTCGTCGAAACATTTGATCCTCCAAGTTCCTCGCTGATTATGGACGGGTTTTCACCTTGGCTCGAGGGCCGAAAGTCTAGGGCAATTCCTCTCGACCAGATATTTAATCTGTTGCAACAAGAATATGGCCGAGATGAAGTGAACCGATTGGTTGCTGAGCGCCTTGCCCAACCCATTGTTATAACTGAACCGTCAACGGAGCATGGCATAGTTCGGCGAATCTCATCCGATATGCACGGCAACCCCCAGATTGTTACAACGAACTTCGACACGCTTTTCGAGACTGGGTATCAAGGGGTAATCAAGCACGTTCCTCCTGCTCTTCCAAACTTGTCACTTGGGATGCCTATAACCGGTATCAGCTACCTACATGGTCGCCTCCCAGACGCATCGACATACCAGTACCCCTTTGTACTTAGCAGCGCAGACTTTGGCCGTGCCTATCTTGCGGAGGGGTGGGCAACCCAGTTTGTTCGGGACCTCTTAGCTGAGTACACTGTGGTGCTGGTCGGCTATCAGGCTGAAGACCCGCCGATTAAATACCTGCTGCAAGGGTTGAACCATGATGGTCGGTCCGATCGAACCAACCTTTATGCATTCGATCGCGGAATTCCTGAACAAATCGAAGCCAAATGGAGAGACAGAGGCGTTACGCCTATCGCTTATCCGGAGCATGATGTTCTCTGGGAAACCCTTGAAGCTTGGGCGCAACGAGCAGATGATCCTCGAAGGTGGCGTGACGATGTAATTTCAAAGACCGGCAGTGATCCCAAAACACTTCTTCCCTTCGAGCGCGGTCAAGTTGCGCATCTACTTCGGACTACAGCCGGAGCAAAGTCCTTTCAGTCTGCCAGTCCAAAGCCGCACCCCGAATGGATCTGTATACTCGACGCGGGTTCCAGAGCTGCCAAACCAAGCAGCGGATATGGCGATGATGCTGAAACATTTGACCCTCTTGAACACTATGGCCTAGACGACGATCCAGAGCGCCCGAAAGAAACAGGGCGGCTGACCCATAGAGTTCATGAGAACCTCTTGGAGTGGAACCGTAACGACACCAATCCGAGTACGGCCCACCGGCTAGGTGGAAGACAAGTTGAAGGGCGTGAAGACATACCCTCTCGTCTATTTCAGTTTAACAACTGGATAGGTAAGTCCTTGGACAGACCTGCAATGGCATGGTGGGCCGCTCGTCAAAATGGGCTCCACCCTCGGGTTCTAGACACCATTCGGTGGCATCTCAGAGACAATACCACCCTGCCTACAAAGGCCCGTACGGTATGGAACTTTATTGTCGAGCACCAGTCCGACCCCCGTCAGAGAGCTTGGAACGAGGGCTGGTACGATTTGAAAGACAGAGTTTCAAAAGAAGGTTGGACAACTTCCGTTCTTCGCGAATTCGCTGCAACCACCAAGCCGATGATCAAATGCAGTATTCCGACTGGGTTGTCAGCGTCAAAGCCGCCGCAATCTGAATGGAAAGACGTAGAATTACATGAGATCACCAACCTTGAAGTGACATTCCCCGAGCGTCACGGTGAAGAGTTGGATGTGCCTGATGAAGCACTTTTTCCCGTCCTGAACGCTTTGCAACAGGGTCTTTTAGAAACGTCAGGCATTTTGGCAGAAATCGGCACGACTTACTTTCAGACGCCTACTTGCTATCCAGAAAGAGACGTGGACGGCGACGACCAATACCAAAATTTCTATCACGATGTTCGCCTATTCATTGGTTTGTTTGATCGGCTCACAGCTTACGATCCCGCAGCGGCAGCTGCGCTTTCGCGGACATGGCCAACTGATGATAAATTCTTCTTCAGGAATTTTTGCTTCTATGCCGCCAACCAAACTCAGTTGTTTGGCATTGAAGAAGCATATCATCTTATCGAGAAGGTCGACGCCAGATCTTTTTGGCGAGAAGAATGTCAGCGAGAGCTAATGTTCTTGATTGCTGATCGATGGGCCGAGTTCTCGGAGGAACAGCAGGTGGAAGTTTCGACACGCATTCTCGCAGGTTTTGAAAATCCCGGACACCTATCCGAAGAAGAGTTCAGCCCACTGATGTCTCGGATGATCCTTCGGCGTGGGAGATGGTTGCAAGCTCAAGGATGTGCTTGGCCAACCAAGCAAGCCAAGCAATTGGACGAACTTGCTGAGTTGTCCACAGATTGGTCTGATGAGTGGGTAATGGGAACAACCACCCGACATGGGACAAAAGGCGGGATGGTCGTGACTGATGACAACCCAGCGGCGGTTGCCGATCTGCCAGTGTCGGAGATCATCGATACTGCAACAAACGATCTGAAGCGCGACTTTGACGACTTCCTAACTGAAAAACGGCCCTTCACCGGCCTGGTCAAGGCTGATCCGCGCAGAGCGATTGCCGCTCTAACAGCCAAGAGCAAGCTTGGGCAATTCACAGAGACGTTTTGGTCATCCCTTATCCGAGATTGGCCAGACGATGCCTCAGCACGTTTGACCAAGCTTATGCTGCATAGGATCGCAAGGTTGCCACACTCTTTTCTCAGAGAATTAAGGTACACTATCGGGGATTGGCTTCGCAATAAGCTGCCAGAGTATCTTGAGCTGGACCGCAATCTCGCTTGGGAGGTATTCGATCAGTGTGCGACGGCGCTAATCTCTGATGCCACTGGTGCTGCAACAGTGAGCGGCATAGGGGAAACGCGGATCGGCGGAGAGATCATCAATCCATCCAGGCGCACCTACGGCTACGCAATAAACGGACCAATCGGTGAATTGACTGAGGGAGTGGTCAAGAGTCTAGTAAACTCAAAGCCAGAAGAAGGCTCATTCATTCCTCTAGAATACAAAACCCGTTTGGAGCGATTGATGGCATCACCTGGCGAGGGGAGCGATCATGCCGTCGCGATTTTAGCTCGGGACATTCCTTGGTATGACTTCATTGATCCGGACTGGACCAGTAGCAGACTTTTGCCGCTATTGGCCTTCGAACATACTGCTGCCGAACCTGCTTGGAACGGCTTCCTGGCAAGAGGCAATACACCAAATCCGAAAATCCGGACCACAATCAAAAGCCTACTCCTGGATTTGTTCCCACGAATCTATGACTTTGGATGGGATCGCGACCTAGCGAAGGTGGCCGCGACTTGGTTGATATGGATGGCGGTGTTTCGTCGAGACGAGAAAGACGGTCTGACAACCAGCGAAGCAAGAGATGTTCTTCGTAATATGTCCAATGAAACTCGGCAAAACGTGATCTTTTGGCTAGGTCAGGTTGGAAAGGGCAACGAGAATGGTTGGTCAGAACTTGTAGCGCCATTCATCAAAGAAGTTTGGCCCAGAGAAAAGGCATTCAGAACTAGTTCGTCGGTAACATCTTGGATCGGTTTACTTGACGATACAGGAGAGAACTTCCCAGAAGTCTACGAAGCCGTGAAGTTGCACTTGGTTCCAATCGAGGGAGAAAGCCATTGGCTCTATCGCTTCACTCGTGAGGTCGGCGGCGAACGACCGATTACATCGGACCATCCGATAGAAGTCCTGGACATGCTACACATGATAATTCCGAATTCTGCAGAGTCCCCTCCATACGAACTCAGGCAAATCCTAAATCTGGTGGCGGATGCTGACGATAGCTTGGTTGGAGACCCACGCTTTATTCGTTTGTTAGAACTGACCGAAAAGACGTAGCAGATTGGGAAGCGCGCAAGAGTTTTGGGGTCATCTGCAAGGTATGGTTTAACCTATTGTTTTTAGAAATTTTTATTCTTTGGATTGGAAGACACAATGACAACAGTATTGGATTCAGACCGAGCACTGGAAAACGAAGCTGAGGATCAATTCGGTTTTGTTGGCATGGCAAAAAGACTCGCTCCATCGATCGTTGAGGCATCAAAGGGTGATGGGATGGTAATCGGTTTGGAAGGCCGTTGGGGTTCGGGAAAGACTTCACTTTTGAACTTTTTACGTACCGAACTCGTCGCAGCGGAAAACGAAGGAATTCATACCATTACAATCGCGCCGTGGCTGAATGGGGATACCTCGTCGATGGTCGCGTCATTGCTGGAACCGATGACTGCAATACTAAAGACCAAAGAAGACGAAATCGCTGCAGCTGGCGGCGAGCAGCAAAATGCAGCGAAGGAACAGATTGCCGAAGTCGGCAAGCTTCTACGGGACTACGGTCCAAAGACGGCCCGCAGGATCGCGTCAGTTGCGAATGTTGCCGGGTACTTCATCCCCGGCGGCCAGTTGGTTGGAGATGCATTAGGAGCCGTTGGAAATGCGGCAGATCAGTTGATGCCTAGTGGACCAACACCATCCGAACTAAAGCAAAAAATTGCGCAAAAAATCCAAGAGCTGGATGTCGGGTTTGTTGTTATTCTCGATGATCTAGATCGCCTTGAACCCGAGCAAGCAGTTGAGGTTGTTCGGCTGGTTCGTTCCGTCGCTGACTTTCCACGGGTTGCTTACCTGATGTGTTATGATCGCGAAGTCTTGGCTCAGGCCCTAAAGACCGGCCTCAAAGTTGCAGACGGTGATCTTTTCCTTCAGAAAATCGTGCAACTCACCTTCAATATCCCGCTTCCAGAGCCATTTGATCTTCGCACCCAATTTCGAGATGAAGCAAAAGCCATCTATGCTGAAGTCATGGGGACTGACGCTGATGGCGAGCTACTCAATGATTTAGGCTCAGCCGTTGACCGAGAAGGAATGGGGCTGTCTACACCACGCGAAGTCAAACTTGCTTTGAACAGCATTCGCTTTGTGTTCCCACAGGTCAAAGACGATGTATATTTCCCAGATTTTTGCCGCCTACACTTGATCAAAACCACCAATTACAAACTATATCAATGGCTTGAGGTGTATCTTTCAGTGCGCTCAGTATTGGTAACTGGAGATGCAACGGTTGCAAGTGATGAAAAGGCCAAAATGGGTGAACAGTTAAAGACGCTCTTGCCTTCCAAGGGCCCTGACTCTGGACGTTCGATCTGGAGTTTGAGTCGCTTCATTCCGGGCGTAGCTGATGTGGAAGAGGCAGAAAAGCGAGTTTTTAACACGATGAATTCGGCCGCTGTTTCCGAAGCTATCACGCTCAAAAGGCTCGGTAGCCCATTGCACTATCGATTTTATTTTGCGCTCACTGGTCCAAAGACAGTTATGCCAGACGACGATTTTAATGGTCTCCTGGCGTTGGCGCGGGCAAATGTCGTACAGTTGACTATACGCCTTACCGAAGAAGTTATGAAGCGCCGTAGCTCAGGCAAGACGTGGTTCGAGCATGTGCTGAACCGACTAGATGACGAGTGCATAGCAGGGCTGGATGAAGCTCAGCTTGTTGGGATTGTAAAAGCGCTGTCCGGAATGATGGACGCCGCGATGGCAGAAGACGGTGAGCAGCGCGCGTTTTCTCTTTCACTTGATGGCATTGCGAACATGGTTATCAAGAGTTGCCTAATGCGATTGCACGGTCTGAACCCGGAAACACAGGCTGAGACGGTCCGACAGATAGCAAGGGAAGGACAGGCCATAAATTGGTTAGTCGGCAAGTTTTTTAGAAGCCAACTGTTTCGCCACGGGAAAGTCGGCAATGAAGCAGATAGTCCGGACCAATGGGAAATTTCGGACGAGGTTCTGAATGAAGCCATAGAAATCTTAAAAGCGCGCGTCAGCGAACAAGCCACAAAAGAACTGATACCAAATCTGCCTGACATTTCAGCCTACCTATATGGTTGGCTAAACATAACTGAAGATGATCAAGCCATCGACTGGGTTCGAGAATACAGCGAAACCGACGAGGGGTTTCTCAGCATACTGAACCATCTCAGAGGCTGGTCTATGAGTGACAAAGTCTATTATCCGCTGTCCAAAGAGACTGTTGAAAGATTTCTCGATTGGGATGACACAGCTAAGCGCTTGGATGACCTGAAGGACGGTAAGTTTGCTGATCAAGTCGCGGAACTTCAGTTGGCAATTAGCCAATCCAGACATTGAGCGGAACGGCAATTCGGACATCTCAAAGAAGGCAGTGTTTGGCAGTTAGTGTTTAAAGCAATTTTCTCGGTGCCAAGCTACAAACTCGGTTCTCGGCCGGTTGGCTGGACGTTCAGGTACCAAGAGCTTTCCCGAGGAATTGATCATCGCTGTCACGGCTTCTAGGTCATTGCTTTGCCTTGACACTAAAATGGAAAGATCATCGGCCAGCCCCACTAGGCCACGATCAAACATCCAGTGTGCAGTTCCAGATAATGCTAGCCCATTGCTCACGATATCGGGTCCGTCACGCTCGACAGGCCTGATGTGTGCGGCCTCAACCTCGGCACGTCCACCACCATTGATCAGGCGCAGCCCTGTAATCGCGCAACGTTCGCCATAAGCGCGAAGAACACTCTTTCTGAAGTTGCGGTCGCGCACTGCGCGGTTTGTCAATCGGTCGACACGCTCCCGTGCTGCGAGATGCTGAAAGGGTATCTGTGGATCTTGGAAGCCACCAATCTGGTTGATCTGATCGACGCGAGGCAGAAAATCATCGTCTTGCTGAAGCCCGCGCTCCACGATCCGGGCGAAATCCTCTGCCGAAAGTGGCCGTACTGCAGCCTGGGCACGGCCGGAAATGTTTCCAAGATCGTTCAAGACGCCTTGCTCGACGATGCCGTCAATATCGCGGAATGGAACCGGATCGCCAAAGTCGAGATAGGTCCCGGGTTCGATGATAGCCAAATACATATCAGCTCTGCGGGGGTCTGCGATAATATCTTTAACCTTGGCGACAGCAAAGTAGCCTTTGGTGTTTTTCACCTTGGTGGGTTCAAGGTAGACGATCCAGTCGCCTTGACACTGCTGCACACGCGTCAGGTATTTTTTTGGGAACTGGTATCGTTCCGATGGGACGTCATCGTATACTGAGTCCGTCCGGTGAATGAACACTCCAAACGTCACGCGAATTGGCCTCCCCGGCAGACAAGCTGGAGCCAAGTCTTAATCGTATTGGAAAGTTTCCCGCATGTCCGAAGAGCTGTAAAACAGCACTTTGTGCTTTGGTCACTCAGCAATCAAACGCTCCAATCTCTTGCTCGCGAAATGCAAGGTAAGAACTGAGCCTGTTAGCACTGGAACAAGAGCGCCCGCCACGGCAACACAGATGATTAGGCATGCCGTGAACCAACTGAAATCGGTGCCGTAGTCGAAGAATTTGAAATGAAGAAAGCCCGCGAGATACAAGGCACAGACGCCCGAATATATGTTGTATAGCGGCGACAGCGGATCGATTGCGGTTCGTTGCGCACGCTCCAAAGCCGCCCGACGGATACGCTTCCAGTTTTTGCTCGGTTTCTTCATTTCTCTACTCCCTAACAAGCTCGATCCATGTGTGAACGTCGTCATCCGTTACTTCACGACCCTTGACGTGTGACTCGTACCAGCGCGCGACGATTGCCCCGCGTTTTTCGCTTTTAATCTTGATACCCTGTGCGTTGAGGTGCTGATCCAGCGAGCTTTCAATCTCTTTGAGTGCGTTGAAGTCGTGTCCGGCTCTGATGGCGTTTGTCCCTAGCAATAGCCAAGGCACATCGACTTCAAACCGTTCGCCCATTGCTATCAGGGCTTCCACTGGAATGCCGCGCTGGCCTTTCTCGTAGCTATGATACGCGCGTGGGGAGACGCCGATAGCCTCCGCCATTGCGGCCTGCGAAATGCCAACTTCACTGCGTGCAATGGTCAGACGCGCACCCATAGCAGCAAACAAATCAGCATGTTTTTGCGCCATCTTCGATTTCCAATTGACGACTTCGTCTTTTTTCGCGAATATCGCAAAAAATGACGAACTATTACGGTTATTCCCATCTGAACACGTCAGATGGTGCTGAACAAGCGATTCCATGCGGCACACCTATTCACACCTAGCGGACAAGGACGAATGAAATGGCAGAAATTGAAAAATCAGACAGCTCGAAAATTCTGGAACTTGGCAAGACGCCTGCTCAATGGGTCCAAATCATGGCCAATCTTGGGATCGAAATTTCAGAACGCACGTTGCGCGAACGAGCCAACGAAACGGGAGCGTTTTATCGCGTCGGGCGAACTATGCTCATCACGCCTGCACAACTCGATATCATTTTTGAAGGAGGTCAGTCATGCCGCTCCAAATCTACAAGAGGGGGCGCTACTATTACGCCTACGGCAAGATTGAATACAACGGCCGACCGTTCACACGTACATACCGAGACAGCACTAAATCGACTACAGAAGCAGGCGCACGGGACTGGGTAGCCCGTGAAACCGAGCTTCAGATACGCCGTTATGTGGTTGGCGACGAGTCGAGCAAGTCCTTCTCTGATGCTATCATGCTCTATAACGCGTCCCCGAAGACCGCGAAGCAGTTGATCCCTATTGTCGAAGAAATAGGCGAAATGCCCTTAGGCGCAATCTCTGGTGCACTCTTGAAGGGGCTCGGACCCAAGCTGAAGCCAAGTGCGTCTACTGACACATGGTGGCGCGAGATCGTGACGCCAGCGAGCGCGGTGATCAACAACGCCCATGAGTTGGAAGGCACGCCACTGATACGGGTGAAGCCCTATGACAAGTTTGAACGGATTGCACAGGACAGGCGGCGCGGTAAGCTCAGCAGGGTGGAACGAACCCCAGCGGACAAGGAGTGGATCGAAGCGTTTTGTAGGGCAGCCGATCCTTACAACGCCGCGTTGGTGCGGTTCATGTTCGAGACGGCGGCGCGGATTGATCAGGCTATCTCATTGGAGCCTGACGATCTGAGGCCCGCCGAGAACAAGGTTAGGGTGAAAGCGCAGAAGGGGCATCCAGAGAGCTGGATTACTGTCTCGCCGCAGATGATGGACGAGTTGCTGGCATTGCCAGCGAAGCGGCCCAAGAACCGCAAGACTGGCAAGTTCATGAAGCCGCGTGTGTTCGGCTATGGAAGCTCGACTGGCTACAACACGCGATGGAAGACCATCTGCAAGCGTGCAGGCATCCAGTATCTGTCAGCGCACCCCGCAGGGCGGCATGGGTTCTTCACTGAGTTGGTAGTTCGGCAAGGGGTCGATCCAGTCACAGCGGCCAAGGCTGGGCGCTGGTCAGATCCAAACTTACCTATGCGCATTTATGCCCATGCAGAGACGGATGAGGCCGATGTTAGAGCCCGTTTTCGTACAAACCATGTACAGGAAGACCCTGTACAAACACCCAAACAACAGAAATCAAAGAAGGAATAACGCTATGAACCGTTCCCTCCTAAGGGGCAGGTTGCAGGTTCGAATCCTGCCGGGGTCGCCAATTGTTGTTCTGAATGCCCGCATTGTCGTGCAAAGCAACACAGACTGCTTGAATAAGGCGGATTCAAAGCGCTAACATGAAGTTAACTTTTCAAAGGAAGAATTTTCGTGGCCTCAGACGACAACCGTTCGCTTACCCTGCGCGATGTTTCCGAAGCATCTGGCGTTTCTGAAATGACAGTCAGCCGTGTGCTGCGCAATCGCGGGGATGTCTCCGAAGCCACCCGCCAACGGGTTCTAAAGGCCGCCAAAGAGCTTGGCTATGTGCCCAATAAAATCGCCGGTGCCCTGGCCAGCCAAAGAGTCAATCTGGTTGCGGTGATTATTCCCTCCTTGTCCAATATGGTTTTTCCCGAAGTCCTTAGCGGCATCAGCGAAGTGCTTGAAAACACCGAACTGCAACCGGTTGTCGGTGTGACAGATTACCTGCCCGAAAAAGAAGAAAAGGTGCTCTACGAGATGCTGTCTTGGCGGCCTTCTGGGGTGATCATTGCGGGTCTTGAACACACAGACGCAGCCAAGGCGATGATGCGGGCGGCGGGCATTCCTGTGGTCGAAATCATGGATGTTGATGGCAAACCAGTTGATGCGGCTGTGGGTATTTCCCACCGACGCGCCGGGCGCGAAATGGCCAAGGCGATCTTGAAAGCTGGCTATGAAAACATTGGTTTCTTGGGCACGAAAATGCCTTTGGATCACCGGGCGCGCAAACGGTTTGAGGGTTTTACCGAGGCGCTGGCCAAAGGTGGGGTCGAGGTGCAAGACCAAGAGTTCTATTCAGGTGGCTCTGCGCTGGCCAAAGGCCGCGAGATGACGCAAACCATTCTTGAACGCTCACCAGAGTTGGATTTTTTGTATTATTCCAACGATATGATCGGCGCAGGTGGGCTTTTGTATCTGCTGGACCAGGGCATTGATGTGCCGGGTCAGGTGGGGCTTGCCGGGTTCAATGGGGTTGAATTGCTGCAGGGTTTGCCGCGCAAATTGGCCAGCATGGATGCCTGTCGCAAGGAATCAGGGCGCAAAGCCGCCGAGATTATAGCAGCGCGGGTGCGCAACGAAGATTGCGAGACTTTCGTTGAACTCAGCCCGAAAATCGCCTTTGGCGACACGCTAAAGCGCCGCTAGCCCGGCATTATTTTTGGCGCTTGGATTTGACGGCATTCAAGGCCTGCCGAAATTTAGGGCCGCGCCGCCGATTAAGAACCGCTTCGCAAAACCAAGCGATGCGGTTGGCGTTTCCGACTTTTTCCAGCGTGTCCAGAAATTCACGTAAAAACCGCCCGGTGTCCCGCCGCTTGCGCATCAGCGCATAGAAATTTGCCGGGCGCAATGTGCCGTCCAGGCAACGATCTATCACCTCTTTTAAAACGCCCATTTGCACCCAAAGCGACGCCATGCGGTGGCCAAAGAACCGGCAACGATAACGCTGGATATTGTCCCCGCGAAACAAAGTCGCGTGCATCGCGTCCTGCGGCATCCGCGGGTCAAAAAACAAAAACACCTTTTCAGCGGTCTTCACCATGTCAGGCGCATAGCCATAGCGGGTGTTAAAGCTGCGCCGCCAGGCTTTCAGATACCGGTGCTCCCAAGGGGCGGTTTCGCGATCAAGCGTCGCTTGCGGTGAAATCAGAATAACCGTCGATCCGGGGGCTGCAGCGCTAAAGGCCGCCGCCGCATATCCGCCCATCGACGCGCCATAAAACACCACCTTTTTGAACCGGTCGAAAAAGCCTTCGTCGCGCAAACGATCAAAGAAATCGAACACCGTTTCGTCGCGATACCATGTCCAGTCATGCGCCATCATGCCCAGCATCGACCAGCCACGCCCCGTCACAAACCCATAGCCCCAGGGCATGCGGTCGTCAGTGAAATCGTAAACATGATCAAGGTTCTCAAAAGTTACAATCAGCGTGTCACCTTTGTCGACAAACAGCGCTGAATGCTGATCCCCCAGCTCTTCAAAAAACCCTTCGCGCGCGCCCAGGTCTGTCAGATGTGCTTTCCAGTCTGACTTGCTAAGATCCGCCAGCGCGTTCTCCGCTGCCGGTTTTTGAACCATCACACGCAGACGATTGCCGCGCTCGCTAAGAATCGTGACAGCCCCCAAAGTTTCCAACAGCGCCAGTTGCGGGTCTTTCTTGGCCTTGCGCAGATCCAGAATGATGCGGCCACCCGGGGCCACATTTGTTTCAAAGAACGGCATATAAGCATCAACCGGAAAGTGAAAACCGCAGGCCAGAAAACTGACTGCAAGATCCACCTGGGGTAGGGATGATACATCTGTCTTGTCGGGATTGGTCGCAGTGACGCGGGTTTTGTCCAATCCGTTTTTGGTCAGGAATTTGACCGCCTTTTGCAGGTCTGAATAGGCAGATCCTGCCTCGTTAAACCCAAAGTGACGCAGGTCGTTGTTTTCCAGATCAATCAGATGCACATCTGCGTCAAACTGGGTCGCTGCTGCCAGATCAAAAAACGCATAGCCACAGCCAATATCAGCGATGCTTTTGGGCGGCGATTGCGCCAAATGCCCAGATAAGTCGTCAAATTCATCACAAATGTCCACCATGGCCCGCCGTGCCAGCTGCACATTTTCCGCTTCAGCGATTTCCTGCAATTTGCGGTTTTCTCCAGAGGACCACTGGCTGATCAATTTGCCAGAATCCTTAACGCCCTTAAGCACATCAGACCGTTGCAAAATGATGTTCACAAAATCAGGCGTGCTGAACATCGAATAATCCAGCTGTCCCGGATCAATCGGGTCGGCACCGGGGCCGCGTTGCAAGCGAATTACTCTGTTCATTGAAACAACTTCACCGCATTAGAGACCAGTTGAGAGCGCCACTCGCGAATTTGTGCAGGGCTGACGCCATTGTTTTTTGCCAGCTGTGCCACCGGCTCGTCATTTTTCAAGGCCTCTACTGCCAGCATCGCCCGAAACCTTGGGTCTTGGGCAGAGCCAAAGAATTTCATCTGTTTTGGAGGAATCGGCGCATCGGCTGGGCGAATGTCGTGCTTGTCCAGCATCCGGTGCAAAAACGACCCGCGCCGCGGTTTGTTATTTTCGTCATCGCGCAGCCGCGGCTTTAGGCGGCGCGCCCACAAATGCACGCCCCGCGTGCTTTGGGTGAAATAATCCTCGGGATTGTGGCGGCTCAGAATAAAGTGGTTTCTGTCTTTAAAGCTCTTGGCGTAAAACGCTTCGACATCCTGCGCATGTTTGATTTCATCGCTTTGCTTTAAAAACCAAGACACCGCTTTGGGCCCGGTAAAGCCCCAGTCTTGCTGGGTCATATGCACGGGATGACCGGCGTCGCGTTCGGCCCTCAACTCGGCTTGCTGGTGGTCTTTTAACCAGGGACCAATGGCATAGGGATCCTCAAAAAAGGCCATCATATTTGCCAAAGCGGGACTGTCCTTGGGAAGGCCCAAAACCGCATTACACACAAGGTTTTTCTTTTCCCAGCCAAACACATGTTCTTGGTCGTAATCAAACGCGCGGTAACACAACACATCAGCATCCACCCACAGCTTATCTGTGGTTTGCAATAGCCGCATACGCCAAAAATCCGCATGAATCGCTGGGCTGCCCGTGACCGCATGCCGATACATCGGCTCGGCTGGAAAAATCACTGCGGCGTCCCCGGCGTGTACCCCTTTGGGCAGGTTGTCTATGGGCTCATAACTGTACAGGGTGATGTGATGCCCCGCATCCGCAAATGACTTTAGGCACAGTTGTTCCAGCCACGACAAATTGCCGCCGATCCAAAGGCTTGCGATCTCTGGTAGTGCCGCCATGCTCTGTTCTTTGTCCCTGTTTTGGAAACAGTCTATAGGCACTGTTTCTGTTTGTCTTTGCGCAATCGTGCCTAATGCGCGGTTTCATCCTGTCGTTCAACGGTAAAGAAATAGTTCGGCGCATGATCTTGCAGCGCCACGTCATCTGGCACCACATCCGGGCCCGCCAAAAACACATTGGCCCCAAAATGCGGCAGCAGTTTTGACAGTCGCTGCATGCGTTCGCTCGTCAGATCCTTGTAAAACTTTGCATAGTTTTCGGTGGCTTTCAGCGCGTCGATCTTTTCGCGATGCGCTGCAACACAGCGTGCATGCATCGCGGCAATTTCTGGGTCAGCCAGCAACCTATCCATTTCGGCGCGCAGGGCAGGTAACATGCGTTGTATCGAATGGTCTTTGGCCACGTTGTGGTTCATGCGGAACCAATAGGCCAGGCCCTGATCGCGGTCCACATGGTTCACCCGGCCGCGATCGCGTTTCACCAAAAAGCTTTCCGCAGAGCGCACCGCATAGTGATTTAATGTCACCAGATCATAACCCACTGTGTCTTGGGTTGACCGCCAAGCATTGCGGAAAAACTCTTTGGGCATTGGTTTACCAGAACCGTTCACCCAATTGATGTGTTCCCACAATTGCGGGTTCAGCCCCTTGGGCCGATGCACACCCAGCTTTTTAAACAGCCCAATATTGCGGAACAGGGTCTTAAACCCCCAGGCCTGATGCGGCTTGCGAGTCATTTCGGGGGCGCAGTTAACATAGTCACCAATAATCGGCTGGTCGCGAAATTCATGAATGTCAGAATTGCCAAACAGCCGCCAGGTCAGCGAAATCATATTCGCGTTGCCCACCGCTTCAAACAGCGCCCCAAGCGTGCCGTCGCCGGTCTTGATGTTGATGAATTCATCCACGTCCATACAGATCACCCAATCTGCATTCTTGATAATGTCTTCTTTTTCACCAGCCTGCAAAGCGGCGTGCTGCGGCTTTAGGCCGGTGTTTTGAAACGGGTTGTCGCGATGCTGCACAAGGCCCTTGGCCTGCAACAGATCATGAAAATCATCCGTGCCATCGGTGCAATCATTGGTGAAAACCATGAAATTATCGACGCCAATCGCTCGATGATAGGCAATCCATTCCAAAATAAACGGCCCCTCGTTTTTCATCGTGGTGATGATGGTGACCGAATTTTTGCTTGGATCAACCTTAGGGGCCTTAAGCTGCGGCATGCGCACCGGCTTATGATTGAAATGCTTGCGCGCCAGATCCAGCAATTCAGGATCTTCAATCAGCGAGGTCTTGGGCACGATTTTGGACACAGAGTCCACTGGATGCCGCAGCCCCATAAAGCGCATGAATTTCGCCTGTGGTGCGTCGGTGCCCCGCAACCCGGTGATGCGTACAAATCGCCATGTGCAATCAGGACCAGTCTTGCCGGGGGCCACACACCAACGCAGCCGCGGGTTTTGTGCATCAAACTGACAACAGATGTGATCGGCAAAATGACAGGTATCATTGTCGCGCACGCGCCACGGGTAACAATGCGTGCCAAGCAGGGTCACAACTCCATCGCGGGTCTCCGTGGCCTGATCAAACACTGACCGATCTTGGATCACCAGATCACTGATATCCAGCTGCGCCACCGCGCGGGACTTTTGCAGAAACCGCGCGCGCAGCAGCTCAAACACATTCAATTGCCCCAATGGTGCCCGCCAAGCATCCGGCGGCGGTATTTCCATGCGGTCTTTGCCTGGCGCATCCGGCGCACAAAAGGCGTGCTGTTCGGCGGGCGTGTCAGCTGCGCCAAGGGGGGTGTCAAACTGCACAACCAGCAGTGTGCGCAGCCCAGATATGGCCTGACATCCCTGCTTCAGAGCCTCAATATAGTCTCTGTTCTCGCCCGATTTGGCACGGTCTACAATCAGGGCCGCCTGCATGCCCTGTTGGCTGACATGCCAGGACAACCACTCCAAAGTGATTTCAGCGGATTGCCCATTGCGAATGGCCAAACCAACATTCTGGCCCGCCAACCAACCCAGCTGAGGCTGCGAAAACAGAACTGAATAGCCGCTGCCAGCAACGCGAATGCGGGCTGTCTGGCAGCTAGGCATTTTTATGATCGCAGCCTCGCCAACCGATTTTACAGTGTCAAAAGCAACGCCGCGCCCCGGTGTGATCTGGCCTTTGTCCGTGCCAGCCGCAAAAAACAGATGTGCCGCCTGACCATCTGACACCGCGTCTAAAACCACGGCATCGCCCAAACGCTGATGCGCAAGTGTCATGTGATGAAAGGCGACCTGCATGTGCCTATGTACCTGTTGCGCCCTTTATAGGGCTTTAATTTTCGTTGCTCGTGTTGGCTTCGTGATACCACGTCAAAAGCCGTTTCTGCAAATCTTTGGGCACAACTGCGCTGCTACCGGCAGTTATTATCTGGGTCATCAATTTCTGGTTGACTGGTTCCCTGATCAACGCGGCAAATTGGGCTTTGTGCCAAGCCAGCGCATCTTGATGCAATTTGCGCAAGCCCGGCAGGTCTAGCATCTTGTCAAACATCGCCTGCGTCGCCGGGCGCATCGCCGCAACAGAAACGTCGGTTTCGGTGTTGAAATTGCGCTCAACCCAATAGTTCAAGCCAATGTCTTTCTTGCGGTTTGGCAATCCCCGTGCGCGCTTCAGCAGAAAGGCACTCGCTGACCGCACCGCATAATGGTTCATCTCCACCAAATCGCGACCTGGCGGCAGCCCATACATCGAAATGCGCGCCGGTGTGGTTGCAAAGGCTTCTGGCAGAAACAGACCCGATCCATCGACCATAATTGGGCGCCGCGCTTTGGCCAAATCCTTTTGTTTGGGGCGATGCACGCCAAACATGTTAAACGGTCCATTGGGCTTAAACAGGGTCTTACACAGGCTCGCAGCAATGGGGTAACTCTGGTTTGCCGGGATCGCTTTAGAGAATTGCGCGGTCACCGGCGCGTCAGTCAGATCAACCACGCCCGCGCTGCCAAACAAGCGCCATTGCATGACAACCGCATCAGCCTCGGGCGAAACCGCACCAATCAGATCGGCAAATGTGTGGTCGCCGACTTTGATATTCACAAACTCATCGACGTCCGCGACCAAGATCCAATCAGCCCTTTGCCGCAGCGGGTGCTTCCACGCCGCCTTCAACGCTTGCCACTGTACTGATTGCCCATCAACTTTTTCCTGAGGCACATGGCGCACGATGCCCGCCATTTGCAGGATCTTCAGCATCTCATGGGTGCCGTCATCGCAGTCGTTGGAATAGATCAGAAAATCCGTCACCCCCGCCGCCCGATGGTGGGCGATCCATTCCAGCAAATAGGGGCCTTCGTCCCTGACGGTGGTCACACATAGAATCCGCACTGCACGCTCTGCCTGTTTGTTTTCCCACGCATAACACGCAAAAGGGCGCAATACAGCGCCCCTTTGAAATTTCTATGGTCAGTGTCAGCCAGAAACAGAGTCTATTTTAGACACTTTTCAAAAGATTTTGCCATCGCGTTCAACAGATTTGGGTACAACGAAGGACCGGTGCCCAGCTCCACACCCAATGGATCAAGCAGGCCAATTTTCACGCCGTCAGGTGCCACAGAATGCACGATGGCGTCATTGAATTGTGGCTCTGCGAAAACACATTGAATGCCCTGCTCCGCAATCTCTTCCTGAATATCATGCAGGCGTGCGGCACTGGGTGTCGAAGCATCAGACAATTGCAAAGCACCCCGCGCCTGAAGGCCAATGCTGGCCTCGAAATATTGATAGGCATCATGAAAAACCACAAAGGGCGTTTCTGCATAAGGCGCTAGGTCGCCGCGCATGCGATCCACCAAATCGTCCAATTCAGACACAGCTGCTGCGGCATTCACACTGTACAATTCCGCATTGTTAGAGTCGATTTCTGACAGAGTTTCCGCGATCACGCCCAGCCACAGCTTGGCATTTTCCGGAGACAGCCAGACATGCGGGTCATTGCCATCATGCGCGTGACCGTGTTCGTCATGATGTTTGTCATTGCCCTGATCTGTGTGCGCGTCATCATGGTCATCATGGTCATCATGGTCATCATGGTCATCATGGTCATCATGGTCATCATGACCTTCGGCGTGGTGATCACCGTCTTCCTCGTGGTCTTCATGTTGTGCAAACACAGCGTTTTCACGCATGGGCAACAACAGGCCACCTTCGACATGCAGTAGCTCAACGGACATCGCATCGCTTGCCAATGTGTCGACGCTGCGCTCCAGCCATGGGGTCAAATCTTCGCCCACCCAAAACACCACTTCCGCCTGTTGCAAGGCCCGCGCTTCTGATGGGCGCATCGCGTAATTATGTGGCGAAGACCCCGCTGGCATAATCAAAGAAGGCTCTGTAACGCCCTGCATCACGCGTGCGACAAGCGAATGAACCGGCGCAATATCGGTCACAACCTTTGGGGCTTCGGCCTGGGCTGAACCTGCTGTCACAGCAAGGCCAACAAATATCTTTTTCAACATGTCAATTTCCATGTAATAGTATAACATCGGGCTTGCACTTAGAGGATATGTTATACTATATCAACCCCAAACCTGAGAGGTAGTTATGACAGCGCATGGTTTCCAACCACATGATCACAAGGCCTGTGTCACAGACGCAATTGTTGTGGCCGAAGCCCAATGCGCTGCTCAGAACCTGCAATTCACGCCGGTGCGCCGCCGTGTCCTAGAGATATTGCTGGGCGAACATCGCGCCATGGGGGCCTATGATATCCTGCCCATTCTGGCGGTCGAAGGATTGGGGAAACAGCCGCCGGTGGTCTATCGCGCGCTTGATTTTCTGGTCAGCAATGGCTTTGTGCACAAGGTTGAAAAACTAAACGCCTATATCGCCTGCGCCCACCCCGGCGCAGACCATGCCCCGGCCTTTATGATCTGCCGCTCCTGTTCCAAAGTGGTCGAAACCCAAAGCCAACCGGCCACGGGTCTCAGGCAGGCCGCCGGTGATCTTGGATTTGCCATAGAGGCCACCGTGATCGAAGCCGAAGGGCTTTGCCCAAATTGTCAGGCCGCCGAATAATGAGTTTGGTTTCAACGCAGAATCTCACCGTGCAAATGGGTGGTCACGTCGCCATTCGCAACGTCGATTTTTCCATCAACCAAGGTGAAATTGTCACTATTGTTGGTCCCAACGGCTCTGGCAAATCAACCTTGCTGCGTGCCCTTATTGGGGCGTTGAAACCCGCCAGCGGGTCAGTGACGCAAAAGCCGAAACTGCGCATTGGCTATGTGCCACAAAAGCTGCACATTGATCCAACCCTGCCGATCACCGTCAATCGTTTCCTCAGCCTGCCAAAACGGCGCAACAAAGCGGCCATCGATCAGGCGCTGAAACGGGTTGGCGCGGATGATTTGCAGACCAGACAAATGTTTGCCCTGTCGGGTGGCCAATTCCAACGGGTGCTGCTGGCCCGCGCGTTGCTGGAAGATCCCGAATTGCTGATCCTGGACGAGCCGACAACCGGCCTTGACCAACCCGGCTCTGCCGCGCTCTATCGATTGATCGAAGACATCCGCCGCGATCTTGGGGCGGCGGTTTTGATGGTCAGCCACGAACTCCACGTCGTCATGAGCGCCTCTGATCGCGTGGTTTGCCTAAATGGTCATGTCTGTTGTCACGGCACGCCCGATATCGTGGCCTCAGCCCCTGAATATCGCGCACTTTTTGGCTCTGGAACACAGGGGGCCTTGGCTCTGTACCGCCACGATCATGACCACAGCCACGAAAAAGACACGCACGAGGGCTGCACCCATGCTTGATGATTTCCTCATCCGCGCGACCCTTGCAGGGATCGGCGTGGCCCTAGCTGCGGCCCCCCTTGGCTGCTTTGTAGTTTGGCGGCGCATGGCCTATTTTGGGGACGCCACAAGCCATGCGGCCATCCTTGGAATTGCGCTAAGTTTGGCTCTGAATACTTCGGTTTTTACGGGTGCATTGGCGGTTGCGCTGATCATGGCGCTTACAGTCACGTCGCTCTCTGGGCGCGGCTATGCAATGGACACTTTGCTCGGCGTCATGGCGCATTCGGCCTTGGCTATTGGCCTTGTGGCCGTCAGTTTTTTGCAAGGCGTGCGCCTGGATCTGATGGCCTATTTGTTTGGCGATATTCTGGCTGTCAGTAAATCTGACCTTGCGGTGATCTGGATCGGGGCCGTCGCGGTTATGGCTTTGATGGTCTATCGCTGGTCGGCCTTGCTCACAGCCACGCTCAATCACGGTTTGGCCTATGCCAGCGGCATCGATCCGCGCCGCGAACAGCTGATCTTGACGATCTGTCTTGCGGTGGTGGTGGCTGTGGCCATCAAAGTTGTCGGCGTTTTGCTGATTGTCGCAATGCTGATTATCCCGGCCGCCGCCGCGCGCCCCTTGGCCCAGACGCCCGAATCCATGGCGGTGGCCGCCGCTGCTTTGGGGGGCATATCGGCTGTATTAGGATTGCGTCTCAGCTTCCTTTACGACACGCCCGCCGGGCCAAGCATCGTTTGTGTGGCAGCAGGCTTGTTTGCCATGGCGATGATTTTGGGCCGGTTCAGAGCCGCATAGCGCCTATGTGGCAAGCCATTTCTCTAGCGCCCCGGATGAAGGCGCAACATATTCCGCCATGCCATCGCAGAAATCTTCCAGCGCCGCACGGTTCAGACTGTTGACGCCACAAACAACCGGCACTCCAAGCGCCAGGGCCTGACCAATTGTGTCTCGAAACCCGCGGCCACCGGCCTCGTGCTTGCCAAATTTGTTCAAGACCAACAGATCCAGATCAGCGTTCAGCCGCGCGCCAACTTCGGCCACCGATTGCTCCAGCGCTTCTGGGTCCAACCGGCAGCCACGGGCCTCTTTGCCCAGGTTCTGTGAAATGCGATAGGTCGGCCCGTCCGGCAAAACCTGCACATCCATGTCGCACAATGGGCAATCGTCGCGATCCGTATTCACCTGAACCACACCGCCAACCCGCAAGCCACGTTTGATTTGTGCTTGGGCAAAATGGTACAACACGGCGTCTAAATCGCCTTTGCCCTCGGTCATCGTATAGGCCAGTTTCATCTGCGGGTCCTTTTGCTGAGGCCCCAGATATAGGCGCCCCAGCGAAAAATGCTACTCGACAATTGGTTTTGCAATCGCGTCCAGATAACGCACGGCCAAATCCTGCATTGCTTGCCGATAAGGCGCAGGCCCATAGCTGATGCGCGCAACCCCCAGATCGGCCAAAGCGTCGATCCCGGCGCTCTCGGGCCCCCTCATCACATTCACCGGTAAATCAAAGGCATCCACAACCTGTTTGATCAAGGCCAGGTCCACCAATCCGGGCACAAACAACCCGCTTGCCCCCGCTGCTGCATAGGCTTCTAGACGCTCAAGGGCTTGTGGCATCAATCCGGCATGCCAATCGCGGTTGGGTTCGCGCAAAAAGACATCGGTGCGGGCGTTGATAAACAACGGCACGTTAAACTCGGTAGCAGCTGCGCGTGCGCCCGCGACCCGGCGGGCTTGGTCCGGGGTTTTATGTAAGCCTTTGCCGCCAATCACTTGATCCTCTAGGTTGATGCCAACCACCCCCAGTTTCAAGGCGCGCGTCACATTGGTGCCAACCCCAGTCGGACCGGTGGCATAGGCCCCTTCAAAATCCAATGTTACGGGCACATCAACCGTCTTGCAGATGCGGCGAATGCCCATCAATGCCATCTCTAACGGCAGTTGTTCGCCATCCTCATGGCCCTGGCTTGCTGCCACAGACCAACTGCCTGTGGCCACAGCTTTGGCTCCAGCTTCGACCACCACACGGGCTGAGCCTGCATCCCAAATATTATATAACACCAAAGGGTCACCCTTTTGGTGCATTGCAGCAAACTCTGCTGCCAATTCTGCCTGCGTCATGCCGCTGTTTTATCCTTATAGGCCTGCTCTAGTTCGATTAGCCGCTGTTTGCGCCAAAGACCGCCACCGTATCCGGTCAACGACCCATCTGCGCCAATCACGCGATGGCAGGGCACGATCAGGGCAATTTGATTGGCCCCATTCGCCCGCGCCACCGCCCGCACCGAAGCGGGGCGACCAATGGCTCTAGCCATATCCGAATAAGACCGCGTTTCACCAGCAGGAATCTGGCAGAGCGCTTGCCACAAATCCTTGGTAAATTCTGTTCCATGATAGGCCAGCGGCATGTCAAATGTGGCTCTATCTCCGTCAAAAAACGCTTTTAGTTGGGCTTTTACATGGTTGGTAATTTCAAAGCGCCCAAAGCCCAAGGAGCCTTTGGCAAAGCCCTGTAATTTTTTCAACGACGCCGGCAACGCCTTGCGATCCATAAATTCCAAAAGGTGCAGCGCGTGCTTATCACACACAGCAACCATAGAGCCGAGTGGGGTGTCTATCACCTCGGCACGCAACAGGGCGTCAGCGGCAAAACTGCCCGGACTTTGGCCCAGTAATTTGCCAAATGCCGCACGAAACGCGCTTGGGCTTTCAAAGCCCGCATCCAGTTGTGCTGCGATCACCGGGCCGCCTTTGGCGAGTGTGGTAAACCCCTCTCGCAAACGCCGTTGCCGCGCCATTTCTAGAAAGGTCATGCCGAAATGTCGTTTGAATGCACGCCGCACGGTAGAGGCGTCCAATCCCATGCGGGCCATATCAGCCTCACGCCAACGATAAGAGGGCCGGGCCTCGAGCGCCGCTAGCAATTGTTGGATGATTGGTTCAGCCTTGGCCATGGGTGCCAAGGGGTGACAGCGTTTGCAGGCGCGAAATCCGGCCTCGATGCAAGAGCCAACCGAGTCAAAGAATTGGCAGTTTTCTGGTTTAGGGTTCCGGGCAGGGCAGGACAGCCGGCAGAAAATTCCGGTGGAAGAGACCCCAACCCATACGCGGCCGTCATAGGCGTCATCGCGGTTGCAAAGGGCAGCGTACAGCGTGCTGTGATTTGGCAAATAGGACATCATGCACACAGCTTAGACCGAGACGGATGTAACCGCCGCCTAAAATCGGGCGTCGATGTGATTTGCTTGGGTGGATTTTGAGTATTTTTGGAAAGATGAAGCAGGAGCGTTAGAGCATGTCCCAAAGAAGTTTGGCTGCGAGCGCGAAAGAGGTCAGTACAAGTAAGGGTTTGATCAGTTTTGAGCCGATTTTTTGCGCTAAAGATGCGCCCAGGCGGGCACCAAAGATTTGCGCGACGCCCATGGCCAAACCGGTCAACCACCATGGGGTTGCGACAAAGGCGAAGGTCAACAAGGCACCAGCGTTGGAGGCAAAATTAAGCAATTTGGTATGGGCGGTGGCCTTTAGGATGCCGTAACCGCCAAGTGATACAAATGCGAGCATAAAGAAACTGCCGGTGCCCGGCCCCAGCAGCCCGTCATATCCGGCAATCAGCGGCACCATCGTTAGCATGAACAGCGCTGGGGCCATGCGGCGCGTTTTGTCCCGGTCGTCGAGCCCTTTTTTGGTGGCGAAAAAAACGGCAATGCCCACCATGAGAATGGGTAGGAAGATCTTGATCACCTGTGTTGGCATGACCGAAACCAGCAGCGCACCGCCGATTGAGGCAATAAAAGCAATTGTTGCCGGGACAATCTGCGTGCGCAAATCAACGTGACCGCCCTTGGCATAGGACAAGGCCGCCGTTGCCGCGCCAAACACCCCTTGTACTTTATTGGTGGCCAATGCGGTGACCGGATTGGCCCCGGTCAACATCAGCACCGGCACCGTGATCAAACCACCGCCCCCCGCTATCGCATCAACAAAGCCCGCCGCAAAACCCGCGGCCAGCAGCATCAGGAGGATGTCAAAGGAGACTTCAAACATCAATTAGGAAGCAAATTCGTTTTGCGCGTAGCCCTGGATGTACAAAAGCGCCGTCAGGTCGCCGTGGTTGATGCGAATGTCACATTGGGCGGCCACCGAAGGTTTGGCGTGCAGGGCCACTCCGGCCCCCGCCAATCCCAACATGCCCAGATCATTGGCCCCGTCACCCACCGCCATCACGTCGTCTTGGGCCAGGCCCAAACGTTGGGTGATGTCTTTTAAGGCCTGCACTTTGGCTTCGCGGCCCAGGATTGGACGCCCGACGTTGCCTGTTAACTTGCCATCGGCCACCAACAGCGTATTGGCGCGGTTCTCGTCAAAGCCAAGGGTTTTTGCCACATGGCCGGTAAAGGCGGTAAAGCCGCCTGACACCAGTGCCGCATAGGCCCCATTGCGTTTCATCGTTGCCAACAGTGTTTTGCCACCCGGCATCAATGTAATGCGGGTTTTTATCACTTCAGCGATCACGCTTTCATCCAGATCTTTCAGCAGGCCCACCCGTTCCGTCAGCGCCCCGTCAAAATCCAACTCGCCGTTCATCGCCCGCGCGGTGATGTCTTTGACGCGCGCGCCCACGCCAGCCACATCTGCCAGCTCGTCGATGCATTCTTGCTGGATCATCGTGCTGTCCATATCGGCCAATAGCATCTGTTTCTTGCGGCCCTCGGCCGGCAAGATCACCATATCGACGCCAATTTTTTGCAGATCGGCCCAGATTTCCCATTGGTTGTCAGGCTTTTCTGCCAGCGAAAACTCTGCCGCTTCACCGGTGGCCAGCCATTGCGCAGCGCCGCCGCCCCAAGCGTTGCGCAGGTTTTCAACGAGCGAGGCCTCTAGATTGGGGTGAGCGGGGGCAGTCAATAGGGTCAATACATACATAGCGGGTTCTCTTGCTTGGCTTGCCCCCCTATCGCACGCCGCTGTGAAAAGTCCAAGTGATCCATTCTCGCACTTGCTGCGTATTCAATAAGAGCAACAGGAGAGCGATCATGCGATTTTTTCTAACCTTGATATTGGCGCTGGCCCCCTTGGGTCCGGCTTTGGCCAAATCGGTGTTTCCGACGGTCACATCCGAAGATTTAAACGGCGCGCCCAAAACCCTGCCAGCAGAGTTGCCAGGGGATCCGACAATTGTCTTTGTGGCCTACAAGCGACAACAGCAAGAGGCGGTGAACACCTGGATAAGCGCCCTGGATCTCGATCCCAGTCAAGGGACAGAGTTTGTTGAAATTCCAGTTGTTGGCGGTGCAACAAAGTTGATCCGCAATGTGGTCGACAATGGCATGCGGTCCGGCATTGTAGATACAGATATGCGTGCGCGCACGATCACGCTTTATGAAAACGCCAGCTTTGTGAATGATCCGCTGGGCTTTGTCGGGCGCAATCAAATTCGTGTTCTGATTGTGCGTCAAAACGGTGAAGTGCTTTGGTCAACATCGGGGCCTGCAACCGACATACAGGTGAATGCGCTGAAAGAGGCTTTCATAGCCGCGCAATAATCAGGTTTCCGATCATAAACTTAAGGCGTCGGTTTTTTGCCACAAACCGCCGCAAGTTGGCATTTTCCCTGTTGCCCGAGTCAGCCAAGCCCACTATGTCCGGCGGTGGGACACCCTTCCCCAACGAAGGGCATTTATCTGTAAGGATAGCATTAATGGCTACTCAGCAACCGGCAGCGCGCCCGGCAAATCCGCGTTTTTCCTCTGGCCCATGTGCCAAACCCCCTACATTCGAATTGTCCAAACTGGCAGACGCCCCATTGGGTCGCAGCCACCGCGCAGCTGTTGGCAAAGCCAAGCTGAAGGATGCCATCGAAGGCACCCGCGACGTTCTGGGCATCCCCGCAGATTATAAAATCGGCATCGTTCCTGCGTCTGACACCGGCGCAGTTGAAATGGCTTTGTGGTCGCTTTTGGGCGAACGCAAAGTTGAAATGCTGGCATGGGAAAGCTTTGGCGCAGGTTGGGTGACTGATGTTGTCAAACAGCTGAAAATTGATGCTGAAGCAAAGATCGCAGATTACGGTCAGATCGTCGATCTAGCCTCTGTTGATTTCAACAACGACGTTGTTTTCACATGGAACGGCACCACCTCTGGCGTGCGCGTTCCAAACGCCGACTGGATTGATGCCAACCGCACCGGCCTGACCATCTGTGACGCGACATCTGCTGCCTTCGCGATGGATCTGGACTGGGACAAGCTGGATGTGACCACATTCTCTTGGCAAAAAGTTCTGGGCGGCGAAGCGGCCCACGGTGTGATTGTTCTGTCCCCACGCGCTGTTGCGCGTCTGGAAAGCTATACACCAGCCTGGCCACTGCCAAAGATCTTCCGCATGACCAAAGGCGGCAAGCTGATCGAAGGCATCTTTACGGGTGCTACAATCAACACGCCGTCGATGCTGGCAGTCGAAGATTACCTGTTTGCGCTGGATTGGGCGCGTTCCGAAGGCGGTCTGAAAGGCCTGATCGCGCGCGCTGATGCAAACGCCCAAGCGGTGTTTGATTTCTGCGACGCCAATGACTGGATCGCAAACCTCGCGGAAGACGATGCAAATCGTTCCAACACCTCTGTGTGCCTGAAATTCACAGATGACCGTATCAAAGATGGGGCGGCTTTCGCCAAGGCCGTTGCAAAACGTCTGGAAGCGGAAAACATCGCGCTGGACATCGGTGCATACCGCGACGCGCCAGCGGGCCTTCGTATCTGGTGTGGCGGCACTGTTGAAACGGCTGACATCCAAGCCATGCTGCCATGGCTCGCATGGGCGTTTGACGCTGAAATCGCAGCCCAAGCTTAACGTGGTGGTGGGGTAGAACCCCACCCTACCAATTTCCACAATCGTAGGGTGGGGTTCTACCCCACCGCCCCGACCCCAAATCAAAGGACCAAAACCATGGCCCCTAAAGTACTCGTATCTGACAAACTGTCTGAAACCGCCGTTCAAATCTTCCGCGATCGTGGCATCGACGTTGATTTCATGCCCGACCTTGGCAAAGACAAAGAGAAACTGGCCGAAGTTATTGGCCAATACGACGGTCTTGCGATCCGCTCCGCCACCAAAGTCACGCCAACCATTCTGGAATCCGCGACAAACCTAAAGGTTGTTGGCCGCGCGGGTATCGGCACGGATAACGTCGACAAAGAAGCCTCTTCCAAAAAGGGCGTGATCGTCATGAACACGCCATTTGGCAACATGATCACAACCGCAGAACACGCGATTGCCATGATGTTTGCTGTGGCGCGTCAGATCCCCGAAGCCTCTGCATCCACCCATGCGGGCAAATGGGAAAAGTCCAAATTTATGGGCGTTGAGCTGACCAACAAAACCCTTGGCGTGATCGGCGCAGGCAACATCGGTGGCATCGTCTGCGACCGTGCCCGTGGCCTGAAAATGAAGGTCATCGCGTTTGACCCCTTCTTGTCCGAAGAAAAAGCCGACAAAATGGGTGTTGAGAAGGTGGAACTGGACGCGCTTCTGTCCCGCGCCGACTTCATTACATTGCACGTGCCTTTGACTGCTGGCACCAAAAACATTCTGTCCGCTGAAAACCTAGCGAAAACCAAAAAAGGCGTGCGCATCATCAACTGTGCCCGCGGTGGTCTGGTGGACGAGGCCGCGCTGGCAGAACTGCTGAAATCAGGCCACGTGGCCGGCGCAGCCTTTGACGTCTTTGCCGAAGAGCCCGCCAAAGAAAACGCCCTGTTCAACCTGCCAAACGTCGTCTGCACACCGCACCTGGGCGCAGCCACCACCGAAGCGCAAGAAAACGTTGCGCTGCAAGTGGCAGAGCAGATGTCCAACTATCTGCTGACTGGTGCCGTTGAAAACGCGCTGAACATGCCATCTGTGACCGCCGAAGAAGCCAAGATCATGGGCCCGTGGATCAAACTGGCCGATCACCTTGGCGCCTTTGCCGGTCAAATGACCGACGAGCCAATCACCGCCATCAACATCCTCTATGATGGTGTGGTCTCTGAAATGAACCTGGATGCGCTGAACTGTTCGGTGATCGCGGGCATCATGAAGAAAGCCAACCCAGACGTGAACATGGTCTCTGCACCGGTGATCGCCAAGGAACGCGGCATTCAGATCTCCACAACCAATCAGGACAAAGCCGGTTCCTTTGATGGCTACATCAAAGTGACCATCGTCACCGATAAAATGGAACGCTCTGTTGCAGGCACCGTCTTTTCTGACGGCAAGCCACGCTTTATCCAGATCAAAGGCATCAACATTGACGCCGAAGTGGGCGCACACATGCTGTACACCACCAACGAAGATACCCCTGGTATCATCGGGACATTGGGTCAAACCATGGGCGAAAACGGCGTCAACATCGCCAACTTTACCCTCGGCCGGTCCGAAGTGGGTGGTGGCGCGATTGCGCTGCTCTATGTCGACGCCGAAGTGCCCGCCAATGTCATCAGCAAGCTTTGTGACACCGGCATGTTCAAACAGGTCAAAACCCTGCGCTTTGACGTTTAAGCAAATATCCAGCATGACTATCAAAGCGTCGCCTCACCGGGCGGCGCTTTTTTTAGTTGAGGCTATTATGACAAATCCCATCTATGCCATTGGCGACATCCACGGTCATCTTGACCAGCTTGAAACCGCGCTGGGCCGCATCCATTCAGACGGTGGTCCTGATGCCGAAATCGTCTTTCTGGGTGATTATATCGACCGGGGCCCATCCTCTGCCCAAGTTCTAGACCTGCTCATTCAGGCCCAAGCCAAGAACCGCCCCTGGACCATGCTCAAAGGCAACCACGATGCCTATTTGCCGCTGTTTCTGAACGACGGCAACGCCTTTGGCAGCCGTGGTCGTCCCGGCACCCCGTGGTTTGACCCGATCCTTGGCGGCGACACCACCATGGCCAGCTATGGCCTCAGGGTTCAAAACCGCGCGCCGCAGGACATTCTGGCAGAGGCCCGCGCCGCCGTGCCCCAAGCCCATATTGATTTTATCGAAAACCTGCCGGTGTTTCACCAGACAGATCACCTTGCCTTTGCCCACGCAGGCATCCGCCCCGGCATCCCCTTTGAGGCGCAAACAGAGATCGACCTGACCTGGATTCGCAAAGAGTTCCTGGAGGATCCGCGCGATCACGGCAAACTTATCATCCACGGCCACACCGCCCGGCCCTATCCCGAACACCACGGCAATCGGGTTAATCTGGACGGCGGCACAGGCTGGGGCCGCGAACTTTTTCCGGCAGCCTTCGAAGGCAGCGATGTCTGGCTGCTGACAGCAACGGGCCGCGAAAAACTAGTGCCTAATCCCGCCTGATAATCCCGGTGATGGCAGCCGCGCCAACCGCCGTAACGATCCAGCCTGTGATCGTTAAAACCCAGCGCAACCACCACGCGTGCCAGCCCCAAGGGCCACGATTGGTCGAGGGTGCCCAAGCGCGTTCTTGCCCCAAATCGATAATTGGGATGACAATGTCAGCTGCATAGGCGTAGCGATTGAAGGTTTCGTAATCCATTCCTGCACCAGCTCCCGCAGGCTTCTCCGCAGAGAGCTCTGCGCTCCATACCTCAGCAGGGTTTGGGTATGTTTCTTTATCTTGTACCAAGGCTTGCCAACTTTCAGATGACAAAATGACATCGGAATTTGGCGCAAAGTCGCCGGCCCTGTAGGCTTTATCAAATACAAATGTTGCAATTAGAAATAGCAAAAAAAGGACACCAATAGTCCGAGCCGGACGGTATCCGTAGCCGACAGTCCAATCAAAAACACGATCTAAGACCAAGCTGCCTAACCAACGCGCTGGTATTCTTGGGCGTTGGCCAAACGGAGGATCCAGCAACCTCGAACGGTGTGCCGTTGATGCAAGCCTTTCTTTCTCGATAAGCACCCGCCGCCGATCCGCGTCATGCCCCATCTCGCCATAGACCTTGGCAAGCTGTTGATAGGGCTGGGGGCGGAACGTGTTTATTAAGTCTAGATCTTTTTTCAGCCAGGAAAGCCGTTCATCTACGCTGGTTGGGTTAGTTAAGTGATCGTATCGAAACCTATCGACGGATAACGACTGAACCAAACGCCAGCTTTCCGAGTTGTCAGTCAAAGTTTCGATTGCGGTTCCAGTTAGGTCGACAGCACCTTCTACAGAGCGGACATTGCGCCAGATCATTGACTTTGCTGACATAAAAGAAATTAGTAATGCAATTCCCTGATCCTTTCGGAAGGCGGCCTCTTCTACAAAAAAAATACCCTTGATGTGGCTTCCGTGAAAATTTACGGTTCCAATGGCCTTAAAACTTGAAGTCAGCATAACGCTTGATTGAACTTCAGTTGATTCAGCGGTAAGCGCTTGGCCGTGCGGGTTGCAGAATTGAGAACCGCTTAGGTCGAGTTGCCCTCCTATTTTTGCCCCGCTCAGATTAATACCCCCAAATGTCGCCGCGCCCATAAAATTTGCGCTTTGCCTGATAGTAGTTTCTCCAGCGGATAACGCGACACAACCCTTAAGGCCAAATAACGGGTTCTCAAAGTGAGATTGTGAGCACTCAAGCGCTCCGCCTATATATGAATTTTGTAGTGCAATTGAACCCAGTGACTTAAAGCCCTGATCAAGGAATAAGTGCCCGCCAACGCTAGTATCAACTGCCCTTAAGGTGTCACCCTTACTGGATCGCAGAATGGCTCCTCTGAAAATGAGTTGTCCTGAAATTTTTGCGTTGGATAAATGTATAGTTTCATGAGAAGCAAAACGTTTGTTGAATAGTAAGTTGTCTTTGACCGTGAGCTTGTGGCCATTGAACCCATTTTTAAAAACACTACCTGTAAAAACCAAAAGAAGAAAACTGCAGAATGAGGCCTGAATTTCTTTTTCGAAAGTGCATCTCGTTAGATCCACTCGTTTTGCGATTTCGCAATATTCTAAATTGAGCGCTTCTAGAATATAAGCACCGCTTAGTCTAAAGGTGTGCTGCCCGCCAGTCACTGAAGGGGAGAGTAAAAGCAAAAAGCGCAGCAAATCCGCGCCGATGTTGCGCTCTTTGCTGGGGGTCATGGGAACATCTTCACCAAGAATGCAGGCCGTTCCCTCTTTGCAATGTTTGATCAGACTTAGCTCGGCATCGCTAATGTTGACTTCAGCAACTGCCTTTTCAACATCATCCCACGTCCGAATATTCCGCGCTGCCATCATTTCAAATCCCATCAATCAATATCAAACAGCCTAGCCTGCTGCGGGGCCGCGTGAAAGCTGCGCAACCAAAAAATGCAAAATTAAACCGGCGTTAACCAAACATCCTGTTTGTCGCCACAATTGGCCCCAGATTTTGCACCGGGTTCGCCCTCAGCGTGCAAGGGTGGGAGCGCAAACAAACAGGTGAATACATGCAGAAAGCACGTCACGAACAGGCCGCAGAAACCGCAACCGGTGCCTTTGCGAAATTTGTAGCTGCTCAGAAAGAGCACACACCAAGCACGGTCCGTTTGTTGAACGGATTTGGCGAGTCTACTTTGTTTAAGTCATTTAAATACTAAACAAAAACGGCGGGATAAGCTCCCGCCGTTTGTCATCAAGTCCAGTCCAGAACCACTTTGCCCGACTGGCCAGATTTCATTGCCGCAAAGCCATCTTTGAATGCGTCTACCGCAAATCGATGCGTAATAACCCGGCTGACATCCAGCCCATTCTGCAGCATCGCAATCATTTTATACCAGGTCTCAAACATCTCACGGCCATAGACGCCCTTGATGGTGATCGCCTTAAAGACGATGCGTGACCAATCCACCGGAGACTTGCCCGGGGGGATGCCCAGCAGAGCGATTTTGCCGCCCATCACCAGCGCTTCGATCATCTGATCCAAGGCCTGTTGATTGCCCGACATTTCCAGCCCAACGTCAAAGCCCTGGGTCAGGCCCAATTCAGCAATCACGTCGTTCAGATCTTCGCGTGTCACATTCACCGGACGCACCGTTGGCACCACATGTTGCGCCAGTTGCAGCCGGTCGTCATTTATGTCCGTGATCACCACATTGCGTGCTCCCGCATGGCGCGCGACCGCCGCGGCCATGATGCCAATCGGCCCCGCGCCAGTGATCAAAACATCTTCGCCCAACAGATCAAAACTCAGCGCGGTGTGCACCGCATTGCCCAGCGGGTCCAAAATCGCACCGATTTCATCAGGGATGTCATCCGGCAGAGGCACCACATTAAACGCAGGCAATCGCAGATATTGCGCAAACGCCCCCTGCACGTTGACCCCAACGCCCATCGTGCCCGGATCAAGGTGAAACTTGCCCGCCCGCGATTGCCGGCTGTCATGCTCAATCAAATGCCCCTCACCAGAGCAGCGTTGACCCAGCGACAGCCCGGTGACGTCCTTGCCCATCTCGACAATTTCGCCCGCAAATTCATGACCGGTGATCATCGGGGTTGGCACCGTATGGCTGGCCCAATCATCCCAATTCCAAATGTGAATGTCTGTGCCGCAAATCCCGGTTTTGTTGACCTTGATCAGCACCTCATCCGGGCCAATCTCCGGCACCGGGGCCTGCACCATCCACAGCCCTTCCTCGGGCTTAGATTTTTCCAGTGCTTTCATGGCGTTTGGTCTGTGGAAATTCCGGGTCATGAAATAATCCCCAAGTCTTTGCCAACTTTGCCAAAGGCAGCCAGCGCGCGGTCAAGTTCGTCGCGTGTCAGAGCAGCATTCATCTGGGTGCGAATGCGGGCTTGGCCACGGGGCACGACTGGGAAAAAGAACCCAGACACATAGACGCCCTCGTCAAACAACTTTGTCGCCATGTCTTGCGCCAGTTGGGCCTCTCCCAGCATCACCGGAATGATCGCGTGTTCTCCCTCTAGCAGCTCAAAGCCCAGCTTGGTCAGCCCGTCCCGCCAATAGCGCGCGTTTTTAAATAGTTTCGCGCGTTGATCTGCGCCTTCTTCGACCAGACGAATGGCTTCGATCCCCGCGGCCACGATCGCGGGCGGCAAAGAGTTGCTAAACAGATAAGGCCGCGCACGTTGGCGCAACAGGTCAATCACCGGCTGTGGTCCGGCTATATAGCCGCCGACGGCGCCGCCCAAAGCCTTTCCCAACGTGCCGGTCAGAATATCAACATCCACGCCAAAATGATCTGGCGTGCCCGCCCCATTTGGCCCCATAAAGCCGGTCGCGTGACAATCATCCACCATCACGAGGGCATCGTATTCTTTGGCAATACGGGTGATTTCGGGCAGGTTTGCCAGATAGCCATCCATCGAAAACACTCCATCTGTGGCGATCATGATGTGACGTGCACCTGCCGCGCGGGCCTCTTGTAATTTGGTTTCAAGATCGGCCATGTCATTGTTGGCATAGCGAAACCGCTTGGCCTTACACAGGCGAATGCCGTCAATGATCGAGGCATGGTTCAGACTGTCAGACACAATCGCATCCTCGGGCCCCAAAAGCGGCTCAAACAATCCGCCATTGGCGTCAAAGCAGGCGGCAAACAAAATGCTGTCGTCTTTGTTCAGAAACTTGGCAAGCTGCTGTTCTAATTCGCGGTGTATATCTTGGGTGCCGCAGATGAACCGCACCGACGCCATGCCAAACCCCTTGGGTTCCATCGCGTCCTTTGCGGCTTTGATCAGATCCGGGTGATCTGCCAATCCCAGATAATTGTTGGCGCACAGGTTAATCACCTGCCGATCACCCACAGAAATTTCGCCCCCCTGAGGCGAAGTGATCATGCGTTCACGCTTCATCAGCCCTTCGGCTTCGATCTGCTGAAGTGTCGAATTGATATGCGCAATAAATTGATCAGACATGGGGGCGACTCCTTTTCACTGAACCTGGTTCTACCATAGTGGAATAATTTCCGAAATAGGGGAAATACGCAATGACGGAAAAAATCCGTGATTGCGGAAATTCTCATTAAGGCTCCAATATATCTCCCAAAACTGCTTCAAGGGCGTCAAATCCGCCACCGGTGCCCGCAAAATAGTGCAACATCACCATGCCCCAGTGCTAGGCTGGCGCGGAGTTACGCTTTGACCTGGTCCCGTCTCGTAAAGCGCGGAGGGACCGCGCGCGGGCCGGCTGTATTGGGCATCGCGAGGACCGAGGTGTTTGAAGTTGGGATCTTACGGATCAAAGTGCCGCGAATCGTACGTTTGGACGCTCGAAACGTACAAATTGTACAAATAACCAAAAATAAAGGCAGCGCGCGCTTAGTCGCTTTGAACCACTAGAAAGGCACGGGCCGTGCTGCCGATGGCTTCGATCTTATGCGCGACGTCGGCTTGATAGCGCGCTGTGTCGCCGGCCATCACTTCCTCTTGCGCAGCGCCTGAAATGACCCGAACACGGCCTTCGATCACTGTCAGATGCTCACGCGTGCCACGAGAATGCGGGCCGCTGTCCAGAATGCCGCCATGGGCAAATCGCAACTCGTATAGCTCATGTTTGCCGGCGTCTTCGGGTGGCGAGAGAATGCGAATATTGCAGCCACTGCCGCGATTTTCAATCGAAGGCGTGTCCGCCGAGCGCAAAACTTCAACCCGATCTGTCGTGTCTTCGTTCTCTAAAAGTCCAGCGAAATCAACCTGTAAGGCCCGTGTCAGGTTCCAAAGCGTGGCAATGGTCGGGCTGCTTTCGCCCCGTTCGATCTGACTGACCATAGAGCGCGATACCCCAGACAGTTTTGCCACCGCATCCAAAGACAGGCCCTGTGCTCGGCGCGCGTCTTTCAGCCGGGCGGGCAGCAAATTCAGAATTTCGTTGTCCGTTGTCATAGGCATGATTTGACGTCCCAAGGCCGCGCTGTCAATCCGCCCTTACGCCAGACTGGGTTTTATCCGGCGAAGATGGCAGGTCTGGTCGTGCGGGACACAATGAAAAGCGTAAACCGACGTGCCAAAGGCAGCGCCGTCAATGAACGGCAATTTGAATTGCGGGTCAATCTTCAACCTATTGTTTGTATTGTATAAATTTTGATAATTGGGGCAGCCTCTGCCACCCTCACGATCAAAGCGCTATACGGGTCTGAGCGACTTTAGCGGCAATCTTTGCTCTTAAGACGATCTTCATTTGATGCGCTGATCCTAGGTTCTGGTTAACCACAAGGGATAGACGCATGTCGCTTGAACGGCAATTGGCTGCAGAACGTCGCGCGCGCTTAGCGGCAGAGCGGATTTTGGCCCAAAAAGAGGCCGACCTGAATGCCGCAAACGCCAAGTTGGCAGATTACGCCCAGCACCTAAGCAGCGCGATCCAGCAAACCCGGGCGCAGGTTGAAAATTTTCGCAACGAAAACACCAAATTTCGCACCGATTTACAGAATGTATCGCAAAAGGCCCGTGCCACCGAACAGCGGCTTTGGCACGCGATTGCGTCCCTGAAAGATGGGTTTGTGATTTACGATTCTTGTGATCGCTTGGTGATGGCCAATCGGATGTTTGCAAAAATGTTTGATGAAATCGAAGATATCCAACCCGGTATGTCGCTGACGTCGTTGCTTATGGTTGCCGCTGATCAGGGCATCATCAAGTTAGGGGAACAGGGTGCCGAAGAATGGTTGGCAGAGATGTTGGCTTGCCACGCCGACCCAACACTGCCTGCCCCTATGTGTCAGCTGTGGAACGGAAAATTCGTGCGGATCATCAATCGCAGGTCGCCGTTTGGCGATTTGGTCAGCCTCTATGCCGATGTCACCGAGAGCCAGAATTCAGAAGAAGATTTACGGGACGCGCGGCGCCGCGCCGAAGCTGCAAGCCGTGCCAAATCCGCCTTTCTTGCCAACATGAGTCATGAATTGCGCACGCCGATGAATGGGGTGGTTGGCATGGCGGAACTGCTTCAGGAAACCGTTCTTACAGAAGAGCAACGCGTGTTCGTCGACACGATTTGCGGCTCAGGCAACGCGCTGTTGACTATCATCAATGACGTTCTGGATTATTCAAAAATCGAGGCTGAAATGCTGGTTCTGCGCAGCGACCCCTTTGATCTTGAAACCTGTATCCACGAGGTCATGCGATTGTTGCAGCCTCTGGCCAAAGAAAAAAACCTCTCGCTGTTGGTGGATTACGACTTGTTTTTGCCAACGCAGTTTCTGGGGGATTCTGGGCGCATTCGTCAAATCTTTACCAACCTAATTGGCAATGCGGTCAAATTTACCAATGCTGGGCATGTGTTGGTGCAAATCGTCGGCACCTATGATGCCCCATCCCAAACCGCACAGATACATGCGGTGGTTCAAGACACGGGAATTGGTATTCCCGCAAAGCATGTATCTCAGATTTTTGAGCGGTTTCACCAAGTGGAAGAACGGCAAAATCGCCAATTTGAAGGCACTGGATTGGGGTTGGCGATTTCCAAACGTTTGGTCGAGATGATGACTGGCTCTATCTGGGTGGTCTCCGAAGAAGGGCAGGGGTCAAGCTTTGGCGTGCAGTTCCCTTTGCCGGTCGATCCGTCAGCAAACCTGGCTGCGCCGCAGCTGCCTAAAGACATTGGCCATGTCTTGATCGTGGATGATGAAATTGCCAATCGCGATTTGATCGCGCGGCGCATTCAGCAAATGGGCGCGCAGGCCACGGGTGTCAGCTGTACTGGCTCTGCGTTGGACAATGCCGCCGGGGCTGATCTTGTTTTGGCCCGGCATGATCTTCCGGGATGTGATTGCCTAGGGTTGGTGACCGCCATGCGAAACGCTGGTGTTCGGGTGCCGGTTCTGGTGTTCTCTTCGTCCAGTGGGCTGATAGAGCTGACCGCTAACGATGTGAAAACCCCGTTGGAAATTCGCGGCAGGCTGGGCAACCCTTTCACCAACCGGGAATTGCTGGCAAAACTTGCCTCGACATCAGACACAGAAAACGGTGCAGATCCCGCTGACGCAGATCGTAAATTACGGGTGCTCGCAGCAGATGATAACAAGACCAACCGCTTGGTGCTCGAAAAAATGTTAAACTCCTGCGACATAGTGCTCAAATTGGTGGCTGATGGCCAGGCCGCGGTCGAAGCTTATCACGCGTTCAAACCCGATGTTATTTTCATGGATATTTCGATGCCCGTATTAGATGGGCGCGCAGCCTCTGGCCTCATTCGCGCCAAAGAAAAGGGCCGGTGCCCAGCGGTGAAAATAATTGCGCTTACCGCACATGTCTCCGAGGACGACCACAAATCCATTTTGGCCGCTGGCATCAATCAGGTGATGACCAAACCGTTGAACAAACAGCATTTGCTTGCAACGCTAGAAGCCGCTGATCAAGAAAGGAAAATGCGCCTAGCCGCACCAATAAATGCAAGCCGAGCAAGTTAGCTCTCAGGATAATCGCGCAAAAACACCAATCGGTTATCTTCGCTTAGATCAGGGTCATAGGCATAGCCACCTAGATCAAAGTCTTTCAATGCGCTGGCTTTGGTTAATCGATGCTGGCTGATGAAACGCGCCATGCTGCCACGGGCTTTCTTGGCAAAGAAACTCACGATTTTTGGTTGGCCATTTTTCAGCTCCATAAACACCGGCGTGATCACCCTGAGCTTCAGCGCTTTTTGATCGACCGCTCCAAAGTATTCTTGCGAGGCGCAGTTGACCAATGTGTCGGTGCCAATGTGTTCGGCCTGGGTGTTCAGCGTCTTAGACAGGGTATCACGCCAAAATTCATACAGGTTCTTGCCGCGCCGAGTTTTCAAACGGCTGCCCATCTCCAAGCGATAGGGCTGGATCGCGTCCAAAGGTCTTAAAATACCATAAAGCCCGGAAAGAATGCGCAGGTGGTCCTGGGCCCAAAGGATTTCATCCGCATCCAAAGTCTTGGCCTCAAGTCCAAGATAGGTATCACCTGCAAATGCATAGGTTGCCGGGCGCGTTATATCGGTGCCGGGCTGCATGTCATAGGCCTTGAACCGGTCCCGATTTAATCTTGCCAAATCAGGGCTAAGCGCCATCAGTTTTTGCAAATCGCCTAACGTCAGATTGCGGGCCGTTTTCACCAGCTTTGCCGCTTCGTCCAGTAATTCTGGTGTGGTTGTAGGGCCTTGCACCGGGGACCAATCCAAGCGTTTGGCTGGCGAAATTACAGTTAACATGGCGCGTCCTTTGGATGGTTTAGACAGACTTAGGTTGCTTCACGCAAAACGTCCAGAAAGGCGCTGGCAAATCGTTCGGCGCGTTTGTCACCCAGCAGCCGTTGCATGGCACCTTCGTCACCTGGCCGCGCCGAGGCCACCTTGGCCAACAGCGATGCCGAACAGGTCAGGGGCTTGTCAATTCCTTCTGGGCCTCGCGACAAACCGGTTTGCACTTCCAGCAGCCGGTCATAGATCGAACCGGCTTCTCGGCCTGCCAGTTTGCGGCGGCTGGGGTGCAAGGTTTCGGCTTCGCCAGTGATGACCTGCAGGAAATCAGCCCCGTAGCGTTCAAGCTTTTTAGCCCCAACGCCGCCAATATGCGCCATGTCGTCCAGCGAATTTGGCCGCGTTTCGGCCATTTCAATCAGGGTTTTGTCATTGAAGATCACATAGGCAGGTACTTTTGCGGCTTCCGCCAAGGCGCGCCGTTTGGCTTTTAAGGCTGACAAAAGCGGCGCGTCTTCTTCGTTGATCAGGGCTTTGACGGCAGGGCGTCTTGTGGCCTTTTTTATCGAATCGCGACGCAGCTCAATCGTAGCCTCGCCGCGCAAAATCGGTAGGGCATCATCCGTCATGCGCAAGGCACCATGGCGTTCTGGATCCGGGCGGATCAGGTCATGCCCCATCATTTGTCGAAACACTGCTTGCCACTGGCGTTTGTCATATTCGGTGCCCACGCCAAAGGTTGGAAGCGCATCATGACCCTTTTGACGCATGCGGTCGGTGTCATTGCCCAAAAGAACATCAATCAAATGCCCCGCACCGAACCATTCGCCGGTGCGTAGAATCGCAGACAGGGCTTTGCGCACAGCCACCGTGCCGTCAAACACATCCGCAGGCGCGTCGCAAAGGTCGCATTTGCCACAGGTTACATCATCTTCGCCAAAGTATTTTAGCAATGTAGCCCTTCGGCATTTCAAAGCTTCGGCCAGCCCCAACAGGGAATTCAAGCGGCCATGATCCGCCAAGCGCATTTCTGGCGGGGCCAATCCCTCATCAATCTGCGATCTGCGCAAACGGATGTCTTCGGGACCAAACAGCGTCAGGGTTTCCGCGGGGGCTCCATCGCGCCCGGCCCGGCCGATTTCCTGATAATAAGATTCGATTGATTTTGGCAGGTCAGCATGCGCCACCCACCGGATATCGGGCTTATCAATGCCCATTCCAAAGGCCACCGTGGCCACAACAATCAACCCGTCTTCGCGCTGAAACCGCACCTCGGTTGTGCGTCGATCCTCGGCATCCATGCCCCCATGATAATGCAGCGCCAGATGACCCGCGTCGCGCAGGGCCTTTGCCAGGGCTTCGGTTTTGGCCCGCGTGCCGCAATAGACAATGCCAGATTGCCCTTTGCGGGCGGCGGCAAATTCCAAAATTTGCTGACGCGGGCTGTTTTTTGCAGCAAAGGCCAAGTGAATATTGGGGCGATCAAACCCGTGCAAAAAGACCTCTGGTGCGTCGTCATCAAACAAGCGGCGCATAATCTCTTCGCGGGTCTCGGCATCCGCGGTTGCTGTAAAGGCCGCAAGCGGCACGCCCAATGCTTGGCGCAATTCTCCGATCCGCAAATAATCGGGCCGAAAATCATGTCCCCATTGGCTGACACAATGGGCTTCGTCCACAGCGATCATGCTGACACCGATGCGCCGTAACATGCCCATGGCCGCACCAGAAGCCAGCCGTTCAGGGGTGATGTACAATAGTTTTAAGCGTCCAGCCTCTAGGGCCTGCCAAACCGCATCGGTTTCTTCGTCTGTGTTACCAGAGGTCAGTGCGCCGGCCTCGACACCCGCTTCTTTCAAGGCGCGCACCTGATCGCGCATCAAGGCAATCAACGGGGAAATAACAACCGTCACCCCATCGCGCATCAGCGCGGGCAATTGAAAGCAAAGCGATTTGCCGCCACCTGTGGGCATGATCGCCAGAACATTGCGTCCTTCAGACACAGCGGTCACAATGTCTTCCTGCCCGGGGCGGAAGGCATCAAAGCCAAAAATGTCGCGCAACAAAGAGGCGGCGGCCATGGGGTTCCTGCCTGTGGTTTTTGGGTCAGCTCTGGCAGAAATGAATCACATGCGCGCAGGGCGCACAAGTGACCTTGTCAGATCACAGCAATATTGAAGGCAAGATATAGTCGCGCAGGGAAATCACGATGATAAAGGCAACCAAAGGCGCAAGATCCAGCGGATGGGTGTTTGGTAGAATATTACGAATGGGCCGATAGATCGGCTCTAGCACACGGTTCAAACCATACCAAAGCTGCGCGACAAACTGCTGCCCAAGATTAAGGACGTTAAAGTTGATCAACCAGCTCATGATGATGTGAATGATCATGATAAAAAACACTGCGTCCAAAATCAGCCGCAGCGGGCCATAGATTGCCATCATCTGTTTGATCCTCTTTCTAACATCGCCAACTACCTAAGCATCGCAGCGACAAAGGGCAAGAGTGCCGCAAGGTCGGTGTTGACCTTAGCCGAATTGGACGCAACAGGATGACATAAGGAGAGTTTTATGTATCCAGTGCTTCGAATGTTGTGGGGGGGGCTAAAAGCCCGTCGTCAATCTCCAATTGCTTTGTTGGACACCCATGTGTCCCACCATATCTGTATGCCTTGGGACATCGACCTGTGGCGCGAGCTTAACAATGGCCGCACATTAACGCTGTATGATCTGGGGCGCATTCCTTTGGCCATTCGCACAGGCATGATCCGCCATTTGGCGAAAAACAAATGGGGTTTAACGATTGCAGCGGCCAATGTGCGGTATCGTCGGCGCATTGTGATGTTTGAAAAATTTGAAATGCGCAGCCGGGCAATTGGCTGGGACGATAAGTTTTTTTATATGGAACAGTCGATTTGGAAGCAAAGCGGTGAATGCGCCAATCATGCAATTTATCGAACGGCGATTATCAGCAAAAAAGGCATGGTGCGCGCGCCCTTGGTGATGCAAAGCTTTGCACCTGATCTGGCGGCCCCTGTTTTGCCAAAGTGGGTGCAGGATTGGATCGCTGCCGAAGAAATCCGCCCTTGGCCGCCCATGCAAGAAAACCTCAACCCACAATTGTCTGTAGTGAATTCCTAGGAAAGCCTTGCGTTGATCGCTTGCCCTTGCGTAAGTCCCCCAAGACATTGGGGATTGTCATGACACATTCTGTTGAACGCCGGCGTATTTGGGGCTGGTTCTTTTTTGATTGGGCCAGCCAGCCATACCATACACTTTTACTGACCTTTGTTTTTGGCCCCTATATCGTTGGGGTGGCCGCAGACAGCTTTCTTGCCGAAGGTTTTGCCGAAGGCGAAGCCAAAGCCAAGGCGCAAACGCTTTGGTCTTATATGTTGACCATAGCTGGTTTGATCATTGGCTTTTCGGCACCACTGCTGGGGGCACTCGCGGATTCTGCGGGGCGACGCTTGCCGTGGATACTGGCGTTTTCAGCGCTTTATGTCATCGGTGCCGGGTCATTGTGGTTTGCACTGCCTGACGGTTCCAATCTCACCCAAACTTTGGTGATGTTTGCGATTGGCTTTATTGGCGCAGAATTTGCGCTGGTGTTCGTGAATGCGCAATTGCCGTCGCTTGGCAGCGACAATGATGTTGGCGAGATCTCTGGATCTGGCTTTGCGTTTGGATATTTGGGCGGTATCGTCTCGCTGGTAATCCTGTTGCTGCTGTTTGTCGAACAGGGCAATGGCAAGACGCTGATCGGGTTGGATCCTGCCTTTGGATTGGACGCAAGCCAAAAAGAAGGCACACGGGCCGTCGGCCCGATTGTGGCAATCTGGTTTGTGGTCTTTATGGTGCCTTATTTTTTGTGGGTGCGCGAAGACACAAGCAAAAAACGTCGCCCCAGTCTCGGCATCGCCATTTCAACATTGGGCGGCACGCTCAAAGCGTTACGTCACCGCGTTTCGCTCAGTTCCTACCTTGGGTCGTCAATGTTTTACCGCGACGCGCTGGGCGGGCTTTATGGGTTTGGCGGCACCTATGCGCGGCTGGTGTTGGACTGGACCATCGTCCAGATCGGTGTTTTTGGCATCATCAGCGCCATTGCGGCGGCGATTTTCAGTTGGATTGGTGGCAAGCTTGATCGCAAATTTGGCCCCAAGCCCGTTATCAAATACGCAATCTGGGTGCTGATTGCTGTCTGTATTGTTGTGGTCAATATGGACCGCACGCAGTTTTTTGGCATGTCCCTGACCGAAGCCTCCAAACTGCCTGACATGGTGTTTTATGGCTGTGGCATCCTGATTGGCGGCATCGGCGGCATTTTGCAATCGGCCAGCCGGTCTTTAATGGTGCGTCACTGTGATCCGGCCAACCCAACAGAAAGCTTTGGGCTGTTTGGTCTCTCGGGGCGCGCTACATCGTTTCTGGCACCGGCGGCCATTGGCGCAGTTACAGCGGCAACAGGCAGTGCCAGAATTGGCATTTCTCCGCTGATCGTTCTTTTCCTTTTAGGATTGTTCCTGCTACGCTGGGTGAAACCAGAAGGGGACCGGGCAGTATGGGACGCACCCTCGCAATCATCGCAGCAATCACCGTATTAGCCGCGTGTAAATCACCACCAGAAACCGCGCGCGTGTCGTCCAAGCAGGCGATTCCAGCTGCGATGCAAGGCGTAGAGGCCAAGCAGCTATTTGGCGCGCATGGTCATGCATCCGATCAAAGTGCGGCCCCCTTTGGCGGCTATGCCAAAGGTTGTATAGCTGGCGCAGTGCAATTGCCCGAAACCGGCCCAACCTGGCAAGCGATGCGCCTGTCGCGCAATCGTAATTGGGGGCATCCTCAAACCGTCGATTTCATTCGCACGCTTTCGGCTAAAGCCGCCAAACAGCCCGGATGGGAAGGCCTGTATATTGGCGATATGAGCCAGCCTCGTGGTGGCCCTATGCTCACCGGCCATCGCAGCCATCAAATTGGCATGGAAATCGATGTATGGATGCTGCCCCCAAAGCGGCTTGATCTGAGTGCCACCGAGCGTGAAAACATCAGCTCTATTTCGATGCGCCGCGCCAATGGGGCCTATGTGAATTCCAAATGGACGCGCCAGCATCACAATGTGCTGAAAGCCGCGGCCCAAGACCCTCGTACAGCGCGCATTTTTGTTTTTCCTGGGGCCAAAGTGCAGATGTGTAACGACGAAAAAGGCGATCGCGCTTGGCTGAACAAGATCCGCCCATGGTGGGGCCATCATTACCATTTTCATGTGCGGCTCAATTGCCCAGACGGCGCTGCGGGCTGTGTGAACCAGGCCCCCCCACCCGCTGGGGATGGTTGCAAAGATGCCGAAGTTTGGGTGAATAATATTTTGAACCCTCCCCCTCCGGATCCAAATGCGCCAAAACCCAAACCACGTAAAGAACTCACAATCGCGGATCTGCCCAACCAATGTATAAACGTCTTGCAATCGCGCTAAGCGCGGCATTGGTCCTAGGTTTGCAAGTGCGTGCAACCCCAACAGGGGTGGCGCAATTTGTGTCCGAAACCAAATGGCAACAAAACGAGGACTGGTTTGGCGGGTTTTCTGCCATCGAAGTGCTGAATGATGGGCGGAAATACATTGCCTTGACCGATCATGGCCGACTGGTGCAGGGCAGGATGGTGCGTGAAAACCAAGATCTGCAATCTGTGAAGATTGACTCGTCAACCGCACTGAATAACAGCAAGGGCATAGCGCCAAAAAATCAGCGTCAAGACACCGAGGGCCTTGCGGTGCGCCGCGATGGCCAATTGTTCATTTCGCTTGAGGGCATCCATCAGGTGCGCGCCTATGCGCGGGCAAGCGGCAATGCGATGGAATACCCACGCCACGCCGATTTTGCAAAGCTGCAAGACAATGGTTCTCTCGAAGCCCTGGCGATCGATGACAGAAACCGGCTTTATACCCTACCGGAATCGTCCGCGACGGATGCCCGCGGCATGCCGGTCTATCGCTTGGAAAATGGGGTCTGGAGCCAACCCTTCTTTTTGTCGCGCAGCCGCCGATACGAGCCAGTTGGCGCGGATTTTGGGCCTGATGGAAAATTCTACCTGCTGGAACGCAAGTTCACACTCTTTGGATTTCGCTCGCGTATCCGCAGTTTCGTCTTTGACGCCAACGGGGTTGCATCCGAACAAGCTGTTTTAGAAACCGCAGCTGGCGAACATGATAACCTCGAAGGCCTGTCGGTTTGGCGCGATGACACAGGCGCGTTGCGCCTGACAATGGTTTCCGATGACAATTTCATGTTCTTCCAAAGCACCGAAATCGTCGAATACCTGGTTCCGGGAAAAGCTTGATTTAGCGGCAATGCCACTATAAAGACCCTTTGTCTTGCCACGATGGCAGGGCCGAGTCGCCGCCACCTTGTAAAACGGTTTACAAAATGAAAACGATCTATCTTCCTGGCATTCTTGCCATGGCCGCTATTGTGGTGGCCTCAAATATCCTTGTACAATTCCTGTTTGGTAACTGGCTGACCTGGGGGGCGTTCACCTATCCGCTGGCCTTTTTGGTCACAGATGTGATGAACCGCGTCTATGGCGTCTCGGCCGCCCGTCGGGTGGTGCTTGTGGGCTTTGTCGTGGGCTTGCTGTGTTCCTTTGTTGGCACGCAAATTCAGGGCGATTTTGGTCCGCTGGTGACCCTGCGCATCGCGCTCGGCTCTGGTCTGGCTTTCCTGACCGCGCAAATGCTGGACGTTTCGCTGTTTGATCGCCTGCGCGGCGGCGCATGGTGGCGGGCCCCCTTGGCCTCGACTTTGATTGGCTCTTCTGTGGACACTGCCCTGTTCTTCACCATTGCCTTTTCTGGCGCTTTGACTTTCCTTGAACCGGTAAATGACGTAAGCTGGGCCGCAGATATGTTGCCCTTGTTGGGCGCAGGACCCGTGGTGCCGCTTTGGGTCTCTCTTGCAGTGGCTGACTGGCTGGTGAAACTTTCGTTGGCATTGCTTGCCCTAGTGCCTTTCCGCATCATCGTGGGTAAACTATCTGCACAAACCACATGATTTTGTTTTGACTTCTAGAAAATTTATGGCACGCTTTCCTTACGCGAAACAAATTGAAGGGAGGTGCCCATTGTCTAGAGAAGTCATGGAGAGCGGTGTCGGAACAGTTTTAGTAGAAGCAGCGCAGGCAGTCCTAAGCTGACAAGAAACTAAAATTGGTTGCTGCCTAACCGGCGCACCTCCCTACATCTCGAAGGGCTGTTCCCGCGCGTGGAACGGCCCTTTTCGTATCTGAAATGAACATTTGATGATTGTTGTTAACGAACAAATCACCCTGCAGGACTGGGAATTGACCGAGCAATTCATCCGCGCTTCTGGGCCGGGTGGCCAAAACGTCAATAAAGTTTCTAGCGCCGTTGAACTGCGTTTTGAAGCGGCCAGATCCCCGCATATTCCAGACCCGGTAAAGAGCCGCCTAAAGCGCCTTGCCGGACGGCGCTGGACCAAAGACGGGGCGATCATCATCCAATGTGATGAAACCCGTAGCCAGGCTCGCAATCGCGATATCGCGCGGGATCGGCTTGCTGACCTGATCCGCAAAGCCCTGGTCAAACCCAAACGCCGCATTGCCACAAAACCCACCTATGGCAGCAAACAACGCCGCCTGAAGGCCAAGAAAGTGCGCGGCGAGGTGAAATCTCTGCGCGGCCGTGTGGAGGACGACTGAAGGTGTGGATTTGGGTATTTGGATCAAGAACAAATCCATAGTTGTGCTTGACATAAATACCCTGGGGTGAGGGTCGAAACTCTGTTTCGACGCGAGGGGCAACGCCCCTAAAGCACCCGGATGACCTCTTTGTCGATGCCCAGCATATAGCCGCGCCGGGCGATGTTTTTCACTAAGAGTTCGCTGACCATTTGATTGCCCAGACTGTCACGCAAGCGTTTGATGCGGGTGGCACCGGCGGCCTCTTCACAGTCGGTTTGCGGCTTGCCAGAAATCATCGCCTCGATTTCGATCCCCGACAACACATCGTCATCCATGCGGGCCTCGGCCAGAACAGACAAGGTCTCCAGCGCAGCATCGGTGAGTTTAAAGCCCATGTTGTTTAGATAGACTTTCTTTTCATCGCGGCTGATCAACAGCGAATTGACCTGAATGCCCGAACGCTCGATCTGCGCCATGCGCCGGTTCATAGTGATCAACATCACTAAAAAGATCAGTGCCGCGATCATCATGCCAGTGGCAAAGATCAGCAGCACAAAGATCACCATGCGATAGCTGACCAAAGTATCAGCGAAGGCGGTGCCTGATTGTGCTAGAATTTCCAGTAATTTCAGGTCGGCCTGCCGTGTCAGGTCATCGTTCTCGACAAACAATTGTTCGACGCGGTAGTTAAACGCATTGGCATCTGGCAAGGTCAGCAACAGCAAAGCGCCAGCACCCAGCAAAATGGCCACGATGGCGATGATACCAAACGTGACCACACGGCCGCCAATTTGGCGCGCCTCAATAGCGGAGGTAGAATTGTCCTGCATCGGCTTTCTTTCCCTCAAGGCCAGATCCGTCAAAGACTGACAGAACATTCAACAAAACCCAACCGCCTGATTTCAAGCGCGGCTGCAGATCGATTTCTGCGGCGGCTTTTGTGCAGGTGGCATTGATCTGGGCCACGCCATAATGCAGGCGCAGGGGATTGTTTTGTTTGGCTTTGTAATCGGCATAGCAATTCTCGGCCAGAGCGGGCGAGGCCAGCAGCAAGCTGAGTGCAATCAGGGATATGTGGGCTGTTATACGCATGGGCTCACTCTGCGGTGGTTTGCGCAGATATTCAATAACAACAGGCGTTTCCACCGATGTTATTGGATAACAGCGCCGCGTTATTGCCTGACTTTCGGCGCTTGGGCCAGTCTGAGGTCATCAGCCTTGCCCTCAACGCAGGCCACAAGAATCGCAACCTTAGCCGCAGAAAGATCATGCCATGTCCCGCAAATTCATCTCGTCCATTTTGATCGCCGCCGTCACTGTCACAGGGATCTCGCTCTCTGCGGCCCCAGCCAAGGCTGGAAATGATGATCTGGCAAAATTTTTGTTTGGCGCAACAGCGCTGATCATCATTGGCAAGGCCGTCAGCAACAACCGGGCCCATGCAACACCGCGCCATGAACCACGTGTTGTGCGGCCTCAGCCCCGGCATCGCAAAGCGTTGCCATCAAGCTGCCTGCGTTTACATCACACTTGGGATGGCCGCGTGCGCATGATGAGCAATCGCTGCCTTGAGCGCAAATACCGCCATGTGGACCGGTTGCCGGCAACCTGCAAAACCCGCCTGCGGACAGATCAGGGGCTGCGCAAGGGATATAAGATGCGTTGCTTGCGTCAACATGGCTATCACATCGCTCAGAGTTAATCAGTCGAGCACAGGGGCATAAGTGCATCCCCAGCCGCCCCGGAGAGCCGGCGCCCGTTTAGTGGGTGCCGGTTTTTTCTCTTGCAGCCATGATGGAACTGCGCTTTCTGAGGCCATGACACATCCAAATTATGATCTTGAAACGGCGGCCTTGACGCAGGGTGCAACCATGGTTGCCGGCGTTGATGAAGTTGGCCGCGGCCCTTTGGCCGGGCCTGTGATGGCGGCGGCAGTGGTTCTGGACCCCGATAACATACCGGCCGGGCTGAACGATTCCAAAAAGCTCACCGCAAAACGCCGCGACGCGCTTTATGATCAAATCCTTGAAATGGCCCAAGTGGGGGTAGGGTCTGCCAGCGTGGAAGAAATCGACGAGATTAACATTCTGCGTGCCAGCCATTTGGCGATGTTGCGGGCAGTGGGCAACCTGCCCACGGTGCCAGATTTTCTGTTGATCGACGGAAATATGATCCCGCGAGACTTGAATGTTTCAGCCGAGGCGATTGTCAAAGGTGACGCAAAAAGTGTTTCAATTTCAGCGGCTTCAATTGTGGCAAAAGTGCGGCGCGATTGTCTTATGATGGCTTTGTCGCAACAGTATCCGGGCTACGGTTGGGAAAAAAACCAAGGCTATCCGACGCAACAGCACCGAGATTCTATCCACAGGCTGGGGATAACCCCACACCATAGACGTTCATTCAAGCCAATACACAACATCTTGTATCAAGCTAAAAACCTAACATCCTGATTCAAAAAAGAAATTGACCTCGAATTGGCTTTAGTTGATCCTGTGGATAACCATAGAGCACATAAGTGCCGGTTATATAGAGCGCATAAGCGCCGCACATACTGAGGCAGTAAAATGACGAATAAACCAAAGAAAAAGGGCTCGCCAGAGCTCCCTTTAAACACGATCCTTGCTGGTGACTGCATCGAAATGATGAACAGCCTGCCAGAGGAGTCCGTTGACCTAATCTTTGCAGATCCCCCTTATAACCTGCAGCTCAAAGGTGATCTTCATCGCCCTGACAATTCCAAAGTCGATGCGGTTGACGATGAATGGGATCAGTTTTCTTCGTTTGCAGCCTACGATAAATTCACTCGAGAATGGCTGAAAGCCGCCCGCCGTTTGCTCAAGCCAAACGGTGCGATTTGGATGATTGGCAGCTATCACAACGTGTTCCGCATGGGAGCCGAGCTGCAAAACCAAGGGTTCTGGATTTTGAACGACGTGGTGTGGCGCAAATCCAACCCCATGCCGAACTTCCGTGGCAAACGGTTCACGAACGCGCATGAAACCATGATTTGGGCGTCAAAATCCGAAGGTGGCAAATACACCTTTAACTACGAAGCCTTAAAAGCGCTGAACGAAGGCGTGCAAATGCGCAGCGACTGGGTTTTACCAATCTGCACCGGCCACGAGCGTTTGAAAAACGATCAGGGCACCAAAGCGCACCCGACACAAAAACCAGAATCCCTTTTGCATCGCGTCTTGGTTGGCTCGACAAATCCGGGTGACGTCGTGCTTGATCCTTTCTTTGGCACAGGCACCACCGGTGCAGTGGCCAAGATGCTGGGCCGCGAGTTCATTGGCATTGAGCGTGAAGAAGAATACCGCAAGGTGGCTGAAAAACGCATTGCCTCTGTGCGCAAATATGACCGTGAAGCGCTGGAAGTCAGCACATCCAAAAGGGCGCAACCCCGTGTCCCTTTCGGGCAACTTGTCGAGCGCGGTATGCTGCGCCCTGGCGAAGAGCTTTGCTCGATGAATGGCCGCTATACCGCGAAAGTGCGCGCCGACGGCACATTGGTGGGCAAAGACGTTAAAGGCTCGATCCATCAGGTCGGGGCCGCCTATGAAGGCGCGCCAAGCTGCAATGGCTGGACCTATTGGACATTTAAGAAAGAAGGCAAGCAGGTGCCAATCGACTTGCTGCGCCAGGAAATTCGGGCCGAAATGGAAACAACCCGCCCGAACTAGGGTTTCAGAACACAGAGATTACGGGTCAGCAGGCTGCTGGCCCAAAGCCGAGGTACCGCCGGTGCCTGTGGTCTGACTTTCACATGGCACCATAACTATCCCCCGCCTTTTGGCGGGGTTTTTTTGTCGCCTCACAGCCGCGCTTCACCTGTCTACGCTTCGGGTATGTCGCCGCGTTTTATGATCTCCCTCGAGAAATCCGCATAGGCCTGTGTCCAGGCCTCGCGCACCTCATCGTTGAATTCATGGCCAAGGGTGCTAGCAAGCGTGTCCATCAGCGCCACGCCCATCGGAGCAAAATCTTGGACTTTGACCCCCAATGCGCGATGGCCAGCACCCAAATACTTGTATCGCTGTTCCATGGATTCTGGCGCGTGCAGATTACCGACAATCGCCCCCAATGTGGACATGAACCGCATGCCTTGTCCTGCCATATCATCTTCGCGAAACATGGGTTTTAGATGCGGCGCATGTTCAAACAAAGATTGATAAAACGCGATTGATTTTGGCTGCAAGTCTCCGCGCAGCTTTTCAAAACTGTCGCGGATCAAATCCATTTGGTGTTCGCTGAGTGGCATAGGCAGCTCCCCGGTCTAAAACCGTTCGCGCGCAATAGATTATAGCATATTTTCAGAAATTTGCGACATGCGTCATCTCGGAGCAGGATTGCTGGCTTTGTTGTAAGCCTGCCAGTCTTCGATTTGAGGATAATAGGTGCGGCGCCACTCCCGCACGCGCGGGTTCATAAAGCGCCGCCATAGCGGGGGCACCATCGCGACCATTGTCATGATCGGGTAGCCATAGGGCAATTGCGGAGCCTCATGGGCATCATAGTTCTGCAGCAAAGGGAATCGACGGTCAGGTTTGTAGTGGTGATCAGAATGGCGCTGCAGGTTGATCAACAACCAGTTGCTCGCCTTATGCGCCGCATTCCAACTGTGATGCGGTTTGGTATGTTCGTATTTGCCTTCCCCCAAATGTTCGCGGGTCAGCCCATAATGTTCAACATAATTGACGAGTTCCAGTTGCCATACCGCGATCCAGGCCTGCCAGACAAACAAGCCAACACCGGCCCAGCCGCCAATCACAAAGGCCAGTAACAGCATGCCGGCCTGCAACAGCCAATACTTAAAAAACGGGTTGCTGCGGTGGGTCCATGGCAGATCTTTGCGCGCCAACATTGCCTTTTCCGCCCGAAACGCGCTGAACCAGCTTTGGCGTAACACCCGCGGGAAAAAGCGGTGAAAGCCTTCGTTATAGCGGGCAGTCACCGGGTCTTTGGGGGTCGCAACATAGCGGTGGTGCACCAACAGATGTTCGCTGCGAAAATGCGAATACAGCACCATGGCCAGCAAGAAATCACCCAGCCCGCGTTCCCATTTGGGCTTTTGGTGCATCAACTCGTGGCTGAAATTAATCCCCACTGTGCCGGTGATCACGCCGATGCCAAAAAACAGACCAACCCGTTCCCAAAACACCAAATGGCCGGCGTTCAGCGCATAGGCCATCAGCCCAAATAAGGTGATGAATTGCAGTATGGGCCAAACCAAAGTGATCAAACGATACCAAAACAACTCAGATTCGTCGGTCTGCGGGTCATTATTGGCCAGATTCAACCCAATGGCTGCGTCCAGAATCGAAAACAAATACCAGGTGCACAGCGGCACGCTCAGCAACCACCAACCGCCTTGCATGGCGCTGAACCAGATCAGCGGCACCAATAACAAGGGCAATGCAAACGGCAATGCATTTCTAAATTCCGCGGTGGGGCGTGACCCTGGCATTCTGCTCTCCAAAACTTTGGCTTTTCCAGCGCGTTCCCGGGCATCATGGCGCGCAAAGTTTGCAGGTGCAATGATCGCTTAGCTTAACGCCAGGTCAAAGGCTTTGCGCATGGCCGTTGGCAAATCAGAGCGGTCAAATTCCGATATTGGAATAAACTGCCCTTGATTGGGGGTGCGGTCCATTGGCACCAGCGCGGTTTTGATGTTCAGGCGCAGATGAAAATGCGTGAACGTGTGGCGGGCCTCACCTGCAACGTCTTTCCATTCTGCGCGAATAGGTGCGTCGTGATCGGCAACCAAGCCTTCAACCCAGTCAGATCCGGGCCATCCCAGCATGCCCCCCAACAGCCCCTTGTCCGGGCGGCGTTCCAGCAAATAAGCCCCATCTACGCGCCGCGCGATATAGACCGTTCCCAGCCGAATGGGTTTGGGCTTTTTGGGGGTCTTTTTGGGCAGCAGGGCGGCCGTGCCCTCGCGCCGCGCCCGGCAATTGTCACGCCAAGGGCATATACCACAGGCCGGATTCTTAGGTGTGCAGATCGTTGCCCCCAAATCCATCACAGCCTGCGCATAATCACCGGGGCGCAGATCGGGTGTCAGGGCGGCAGCTTTTTCAGTCAATTCCGGCTTGGCCGTCGGCAAAGGCGTGTGAATGTCATAGATCCGCGCCATCACCCGCTCGACATTGCCATCCACAACCGTGGCCTTTTGATCAAAAGCAATCGACGACACTGCGGCGGCCGTATAAGGCCCGACACCGGGCAGGTTCAGCAAGCCTTCTAGAGTGTTAGGAAACACGCCACCGTGGGCTTGAGCCACCACACGGGCACATTTCAGCAAATTCCGCGCCCGCGCATAATAGCCAAGCCCGGCCCAGGCCGCCATGACATCGTCATCCTTGGCTGCGGCCAGATCGACCACCGTGGGCCAACGCGCGGTGAATTTCAGAAAATACGCTTTGACGGCGGCAACAGTGGTCTGTTGCAACATGATTTCCGACATCCAGATCCGATAAGGATCAGGTAATATGCCCGCCGCGCGATCAGCCGGCCCGACGCGCCAGGGCATTTTACGCGCATGTCTATCGTACCATTCCAGTAATTCAGCGGCTTTCGGCTCATCACACAAGTGTTATATCCTCGACATCATGTCTCGCTGGTCACAGCAGTTTAAGGCACTAAGATAACGCCAAACGAAAGGATGCAAGTCCCCATGCGCAGAAGGTCCTACAAAGGGTTCCAACGCACCTCGTCTTTGCTGCGTGATAAGATTCGCAAAGCAGGCGAGACCCGAGGTTTTGCCGTGACCCGCGTGTTGACCCATTGGCCCGAAATTGTTGGCGAAGAAACCGCCGCTATTTGCAAGCCAGTCGACGTGAAATATGGCCGCAAAGGCTTTGGGGCGACCTTGACCGTTCTAACCACCGGTGCCCATGCGCCGATTTTGGAAATGCAAAAAGAACAGCTGCGCACCAAGGTAAATGCCGCCTATGGATATAACGCCATTGAACGGCTGCGCATCACCCAGACAGCACCAATCGGGTTCGCAGAAGGTCAGGCACAGTTTCAACCCGCGCCCAAAAAGGCCCCCAAACCTGTAAACCCAGCAGTGCAAAAAGAGGCCAATCAGATGGCTGCCCCAGTTAAAGACGAGGGTCTTAGACAAGCGCTTGAACTGCTGGCCAATAACGTTCTATCAAAAACAAAAACCTGAGGACACTTTCCGCAATGAACCGTATTATTCCAATCGCCCTCGCGGCCGTGGTCGCCATTGCAGGCGGTATCTATTACTTTAGCAAAAGCGGACCAACAGCGCCGGTGCAAACCTCGGTTGCCACGCCCCAGGCTTCGGATGTTGATACCACAGGTATCCCCGATATGATTCTAGGCGAGGCGAGCGCCCCAATCACCATGATTGAATACGCCTCTTTCACCTGTCCGCATTGCGCCAATTTCCATGCCAGCACCTATCCAAAACTCAAGGCGGATTTCATCGATACCGGCAAAGTCAAATTTGTCTTCCGAGAAGTCTATTTTGACCGTTTTGGCCTTTGGGCTTCGATGATCGCCCGTTGCGGTGGCCAAGAGCGGTTCTTTGGCATCACTGATCTGCTGTTCAAAGATCAGGCGCATTGGTCCGGCGCCGGTGATCCGGTGGCAATTGCCGACGCGATCCGCAAAATTGGCCGTTTGGCTGGTCTGGGTGACGAGGCCCTGCAATCATGCCTGAACGATCAGGAAAACGCCGAAGCTTTGGTGGCTTGGTATCAAAACAACGCTGCGGCTGACGAAGTCACGGGCACCCCGTCTTTTGTGATCAACGGCAGCAAATACAGCAATATGAGCTACAGCGAACTCAAAGACCTTTTGAACGGCATGCTTTAAGAAAACCAATTCTGACAATCCCCAAGGCCCGTTCAACAGAGCGGGCCTTTTGTGTTCTGATCTGCGGTCTATGAATGATCTGGTTGCGGCAAGATTTGGTGCAATGCCGTATCAAGCGCCGACCAATCCGCGATGTTCAGACGCACCGGCAGGGTCAGAACAGATTGCCGATAGGCGGCGGGCAACCGCACCGCGTCTTTTTCAGTGGTCACCAGTTGCGCGCCCAAACGCCGGGCATCGGTATCCAGCCTTGCCAACAGACTTGCAGAAAGTGGTTGATGGTCATCCAGCGCATGGGTTTGCAGCAAAGTTGCGCCCAGCCCGCGCAATGTGCTGAAGAACTTTTCGGGATACCCAATGCCTGCAAACGCAAGGAACGGCGTGCCTGTCCAGTCCATACCGGTTTCTAGCGGCGTAACTTGTCCGATGACATGCGGCACAGAAATCTTATTGGCCCAGTTCTGGGCAAACATATCCTGCGCCTTTTCCGCGCCGATCGACAGCAATATATCTGCCCGCGCCAGTCCCTGCTCGACTGGCTCACGTAACGGCCCTGCTGGAATGCAGCGCCCGTTTCCGAACCCACGCTGGGCATCGACCACAACAATCGACATATCCTTGTGCAGGCTGGGGTTCTGAAACCCATCATCTAGCAAAATAACATCAGCCCCGGCCTTTTGGGCCGCGCGCGCCCCAGCCGCGCGATCCTTGGCAACCCATGTTGGGGCAAAAGCCGCCAGCAACAATGGTTCGTCGCCAACATCTTGGGCACTGTGGCTGCGCTCTTGAACCAGCATTGGTCCGTTTAGCGTCCCGCCATAGCCCCGCGACACAACATGTGGCACCAGCCCTTTGGCTTGCAAATGCATCAGCAGCGCCATTGCTGTGGGGGTCTTCCCAGTGCCACCCGCATTCAAGTTGCCGATACAGATCACCGGCACATCCGCGGCAAAGGGCGTGGCGCGCGCCAGACGTCTTTGCGTGGCCCGCCCATAAAGCTTGCCAATCGGAGACAAGACGCGGGCTTGCCAAGTCGGCTTGTCGACCGACGTATTCCAAAACAATGGCGCGCGCACTACCGCTCTCCCTTTTTGTCCAAGGCGTCGCTCACCTGGTCGACAATCCGGTCCACGACCAATGCCCCTTCAGACACAGTCTCCCATCCAGCGTGAACCATCTGGGCGACTTTGTCAGGTGCCATCAGTTGCGCCAATGCGGCAGACAGGGTGTTGGTGTCTTTTACAATCCGCGCGGCCCCAGATTTGGCAAGCCGCGTATAGGCATCCAGATGACGGCGCACACCGGGCCCATATAATATGGCAGAGCCCAAAGCGGCGGGCTCTAGCGGATTACGCCCCCCCTGGCCAGCAACCAAGGAACTGCCCAAAAAGGTGATCGGTGCGATGCGGTAAAACAAGCCCAGCTCCTGCGGGTTTTCCGCCAGTAAGATCTGGGTTTTTTCCTCTGGCAGATCCCCGTCATCCCAACACCCCAGTCGCCAACCCTCGTCCTGACATTTGTCCCGCAATGCGGCCAAATTTGCTGGATCATCCGGCACAAGAATCAGCAACAGACGCGGCGATAAACGACTGGTGTTGCGATGGGCATTCAGCAACAAATTGACCTCATCTGGATGCACCCGCGCAGCCAACCAAACGGGCCTGGTCTTAAGACATTCGCTCAGCTCATCCAGATCGCTTTCATTGCAGCTCAAGGCCGGGCTGTCCTCTAACAAGGGGCCACTGTCCTCAACAACCGTGTCGTTGCCAACCGCCTTACGCAGACGAAATCCACTGGCGGCATTGCGGGCAAATATCTGGGTGAACATTGGCAAAGTGGCGTTCAGAGAATCCGGCAACCACCGCCAACGCTTGTTTTCCAACCCAAGCTCATCGGCATCAATCAAAAACAACGGAATCTTGCGGCGCTGCGCTTCGAAAATCAGCGCCGGGCGCACCCAGGGGCCAATCCACAGGCCCACATCTGGGCGCCAATGGGCCAAAAACGAAAGAATGTCAGCAGGGTTTTCCGAAGGAGCCTGCACCAAAATCACTCCATCAGGCATGGGGTTGCTTTGAAAACGTCCAGGAGACAAGCTCAGAACCACTTGATGATTGCCGCCGCGCTGCGCCGCCAAACGCAAACCAAGCTGCGCCATGGCTGTGGCACGCGCCGGGTCTGCGCAATGCAACCAGATCACAGTGCCCGCAGGTCTTGGCTCTCGTTGGATTGGCGCGCTCAAAGGTTCGCGCCGTGCAAAGGCCAAATAGGCGGTCAGGGAAAGCGAAGAGGCCATTTTGTCAAATAATTCAGTCGGTTCGGGCCAAGCTTTGGCATTGGACGCACGCGGGCGTTGCTGCAAATTAAGCCTTTAACGAAGCCTCTACAAGGGTGCGCCGCGACGTCGTTTTTCGCAACAGTTGACCTGAGCGCAGCGATCGGGCAACCAAAGGCATAATCTAGGTGGGAAAGAAACCGATGAAGCCTTTTTTGATCTTGCAATTGCGCCCCGAACCAGAGGTGAGCGACAATGAATTTCAGGCGATTTTGGACAAGTCGGGCCTTGCCCTCGAAGAGACCCACCGCATTCAGTTAAATGCGCAAGACCTGCCGCAGGATCTGGATCTTGAAAGCTATTCTGGCATTATTGTGGGCGGTGGTCCGGGCTGCGTCAGTGATGCGCCCGAAAACAAGTCAGCGGTTGAAACCAAAATCGAGAACGCCATTCTGGCCCTGTTGCCGCGTATCACTCAGCAGGATTTTCCATTTATGGGCTGTTGCTATGGCATCGGGGTTCTGGGTCACCATTTGGGCCGGGTTGTGAACAAAGATAACTATGCCGAAAGACCTGGTACCGCAGATTGTCAGCTGACCGAGGCTGGCAAGATCGACCCGGTTCTACAGGGCCTGCCGGATCAGTTCCAAGCCTTTGTCGGTCACAAAGAAGCCATGCAGCAACTGCCCAAAGGCTGCACCCATCTGGTCAGCGCGCCAACTTGCCCGTTTCAAATGGTTAAGTTTGGCCAGAATGTGTATGCCACGCAATTTCACCCCGAAGCTGACGCCGCGGGCTTTGAGGTGCGGATCAATGTTTACAAACACAAGGGTTATTTCGCACCCGAAGATGCCGAGGCCCTGATCAAAATGTGTGAAGCCGCAAATGTGTTTGCACCGGAACGCATTCTCAGAAATTTTGTCGACCTGTATCGCGGTTAGGCAGCCACCTAGATCAGTGCGTCCAGAATCTGGCCATGTAAGGCCCCATTGGCCGCCACCATACCGCGCAGGCGTGGGTCGGGATTATTGAAAATCAACGGTCTGCCAAACTTGTCTGACGTGCTGGCCCCAGCCTCGCGCAAGATCAAATCCCCCGCTGCAATATCCCATTCCCAAGTTTTGCGCAGTGTCAGCATGGCGTCATAACGCCCCTCAGCAACCAACGACAAACGATAGGCGAGCGAGGGGCGATGATGCCGTGAAATCTCGGGAAGTGATTTCCAGTTCTTGGCCTCCATTGCCGGGCGCGCGGCCAAAACATCCGCGCCGCTCAGGTCCGCGCGTGACCCAACCGTCAACGCGCCATCGTTCAAAAACGCGCCCCGCCCAGCCTCTGCACAATACAGCTTGTCACACATGGGCAAATAGACAACCGCCGCCGTGACCTTGCCTTGCCTGGCAATCGCCAATGAATGCGCCCAGGTCGGTGCCCCGGCGATAAAGCTGCGGGTGCCGTCAATGGGATCAATGATAAAAACCCGGTCCGCGTCCTGGCGCGCGTCGTTGTGGGCGCTTTCTTCTGACAACCAACCATAGTCAGGCCGTGCCGTCAGCAGCTCCGCTTCCAACATCTTGTTCACCGCCAAATCAGCTTCGGTGACCGGGCCAGCGCCGTCTGGCTTGTCCCAAACCTGCGCAGTTGGCCCACTGAATTTGGTGGCAATACGCCCAGCCTCTTTGGCCGCCTCTATCAAGAGCGTCAGGTCAGCTCCCGGCAAGGATCATATCCTCGATCAACAGGGACGGCACCACGCGGCTCAGATGTGCGCGGGCGTCGTTTGCCGGAATGATCCGCCGCAGCATGTCACGCAGATTGCCCGCGATCGTGCATTCGTTCACCGCATGGGTGATTTCGCCATTCTCTACCCATAGCCCCGATGCCCCGCGTGAATAATCGCCAGTATTGGGATTGATCGTGGATCCCATCATAGAGGTCACGATCAGGCCGGTTCCCATATCTTTGATCAGCGCCGCGCGGCTTTGATCTCCTTGGGTCAGGGCAATATTCCAGATGCTCGGCGAAGGAGGGCCGCCGACACCACGCGCCGCATTGGCGGTGCTGTCCATGCCCAACTTGCGCCCATTTGCCAAATCAAGCGTCCATCCGGTCAACACACCATCCTGCACAATCGCGCGCTTTTGGGTCGCCAGACCTTCGGCGTCAAAGGGCCGAGACCCCGACACGCGCGCGCGATACGGGTCTTCGATAATTGACAGATGCTTGGGCAATACCTCTTGGCCCAAGGCGTCCAGCAACCAGCTTGATCCGCGCGCCACCGAGGCCCCGTTGGCGGCGCCCAACAGATGCCCGATCAAAGAACTGGAAATGCGCTCGTCAAACAATACCGGAAACGTACCGGTTGGCGGCTGCTTGGCATTCTGGCGCGCCAAAGCCCGTTCCGCGGCGCTGCGGCCAATATCGCGTGCGGCGCGCAAATCAGACTGAAAGATCCGGCCATCGCCATCGTAATCTCGCTCCATTTCGGCACCCGTGCCAGCAATGGCCACGCAAGAGGTCCCTCGATCTGTGCGGGCATATCCGCCGGAAAACCCATTGCTCGCGGCCAAATGCACCTGTGTGGCCCCATAGCCCGCAGAAGCAGACTGAACCTGTGAAATGCCGGCAACAGAAAGTGCGGCGGCTTCTGCTTCTGCCGCATCGCGCTGTAACGCTTCCGGTGCAGGTTCGGGGGCTGGATCACACAGTTCCAGCGCATCAAGATCCCAGGATTTTACCAACTGGCCGGGGTCAGCCAAGCCGATATGTGGGTCTTCGGGGGCTTCCTTGGCCATCGCTACTGCGCGTTCGGCCATGGTGGTCAAGGTTTCGTCGCGGGTGTCAGAGGCCGACACATTCGCTTGTCTTTGGCCAACGAAAACCCGCAAGCCGATATCTGTTCCTTCGGAACGTTCTGCGTTTTCTAGTTTGCCGGCACGCACGTCTATAGACACCGAAGTGCCCTGTACCGCCATCGCGTCAGCGGCATCTGCGCCAGCCAATTGCGCCGCCTTCAAAAGTCGCTGCGCCAAGTCATCCAAAGTTTTGCTCATCCTGCCTCCGCGGATTTCTTGCTCTTCACGTAGTCTGCAGCCTCTTACAAAGCAAGCCCACGCAAAAAATTGGGCCACCCAACTTACAGCAAGGCAGCCCAAACATCAGTCTTCTAAGCGCTTATTTGATACGCTGCCCATTGGCCAAAACATGCCCTTGCTCGTTCACTTCGATCCGTGAATTCAGCTCGTCTTCGGCTGGTCCAGCAGTGGCAAACAAGCCCATCATCATCCGCGCACCCATCGCATCTTGTTCTGCGACAAAACCCATCTGGATCAGCTTATCCAACAACCCGTTGCCGCCCATCAAACGGAACGCCGCCGCCCCCAGTGGACGTGGCAAGCCGTCAAAGCTTTCCATGTCGCTGTTGTCAAAGGTAAAGTCACCTGATCCGGTCAGATCAGCTCCGGCAACCGACACTTGCAGATCGCTCAGGGTCAAAGCGTTCAATTCACCCGGAAACTCATCTGCCTGTTCAATTTCAGGGTCCACTAGGTCTGTCATCAATGTGGTCTTGCCGGTCACGTCAAACCGTAGGGTTGCAGGATCACGCGGCAATACATTGGCCGGATCAAACAGGTTCCACAACACATCAGGCACAGCCAGCCCACCCAGGTTGATGCCCAGTCCAAAGTCTTGCGCATCAGCCTTGGCCAAAAGCGGCATCATCAATTTATAGCCAACCTCCTGCATTTCAAACGACAGGGGGAAGGGGATATCAGCCCCTGCAATATTGACGGTCAAGCCTTTGCCCCCGCCGTCATAGCGCAATGCACCCTCTGTCAGCCCAATTTCGACTTCGCCAGACGCAGATGCGATCTGTGCGCTAAAAGGCTTTCCATCATCCGAGCCGGTGACCTCTGTTTTTGAGGCACCCTGACTGAATTTCCCTGCAAAGTTAGCACCGCCTTTGAAGAAATTCGCCGGGTTCTCCGTATCCATCACAAGCGGCAAAAGGCTTGTGCCATCAAACACGATATCTTCGCTGCTGCCTGTGACAACCAGGCTGCCCTCTTCGTCGGGCACAACAACGCGTAAATCATAGCTCAGTGTTTCCGCGCGAATTTCTTGTGAAATATCGCGCATATCGGATTTTTTCATCGCGGTATTGCCGCTGATGTCGCCAAGGTTCAGGCTAAAGCTGATGTTCCCCATCACCTCTTCATCAACCACCAGCTTTTCCAATGTGATATCCGCAGAGGTTGCTTGATAATCAAAAACCATATTATTCGGTTCGCCTGACGCAACATATTGCGCCGTGCTCAGATCCACAGAAACACTGGCTTCGAAGTCCTCATCGTCCTCGGTTTCGATATCCAGCAAGACGTGCGCGATCTCGGGGACCTGCACCAGAACTGTGCCATTGCCTTGATTGGTCAGAGTCAAGGCGGGGATCTGCATCATGACCCGACCTTCGTTTTCCGGTATCTCCATGGCCAGCTTCAAATCAGCAACGGTCAGCGTGTCACCAGATGTGGTTTCCGTCGCGGTCACTTGATATCCATAATCGGTAAGATAGCTGCGCCAATCGCTCCAGACATCCTGTGCTGTGACATCAGCGCTTGCCGCCGAAGCCCAAAAAACGCAGCCCAATGCCGTGGTCCCTGCAAATTGAGTCCAACGTGTCATAACAAACCCTTCCAAATAAATTCTAAAGTAATTTCGGTGCTGCGGTACGGCGGGTCAAGGGTAGACCCGAGCAATTCCTGTCTTTACCAAGGTTTCAAACACAGGTTTTTGGGGTGCTTATGACAAATATGCAGGGAAAAACTGTTCTCATCACCGGTGCGAGCCGCGGGATCGGAGCAGCTTGCGTGCGGGTTTTCGCCGAGGCTGGGGCCAATGTGGCTTTGGTTGCGCGCGATCACGAGGCGATTGCGGAACTGACAAGCGAACTGGGCAACAAAGCCATGGCGATTCCCTGCGATGTCAGCCGTTATTGGGAAGTGCAAAAAGCGGTTGATGCCTGCATGCAGGCCTTTGGCGGCCTGGACGTGCTGATCAACAACGCGGGTATCTTGAAACCAATCTCGCATTTGTCGACTGTTGATCCTGACGATTGGGCGCATGTGATTGACGTCAATCTTAAGGGCGTGTTCAACGGCATGCGCGCCGCCCTTCCAGCTATGATTGAAAACGGTGGCGGTACAATACTAACCATCGGCTCTGGGGCCTCTGAAAAACCCTACGAAGGTTGGAGCGCCTATTGCGCCTCAAAAGCCGGCGCATTGATGCTGACAAAATCGGTGGATGTCGAAGCACGCGCCAAAGGCATTCGCGCGATCAGCCTGTCGCCGGGCACGGTTGCCACCCAAATGCAGCGCGACATCAAGGTCAGCGAGATGAACCCAGTCAGCCAATTGAACTGGGAAGACCACATTCCGGCAGACTGGCCCGCCAAGGCGCTTTTGTGGATGTGTGGCCCCGGCGCAGACCCCTATTTGGGCGGTCAAGTGTCCCTGCGCGATGAAGCCATTCAGAAAATGGCAGGCCTGGTATGATTGCCCTGAGCAAACCAGAAGACGGCGTTTGGGTGGTCACGCTTGATCGCCCTGAAAAAGCAAATTCTTTGACCGAAGCCATGTTGAGCGAACTGGCAGAGATCGCCGAAGCTGCCACCGAGGTGCGTCTGTTCATCCTGACAGGCTCTGGCAAAGTGTTTTCGGCCGGCGCGGATCTGGACGCGGCCCGCGCCGGCCTTGCCACCAGCCCGCTTTGGGAGCGCTTATCCGTCGCCATCGCAGAGCTGCCCGGTCTTACCATTGCGGCCCTAAATGGCACTCTGGCAGGCGGGGCCATGGGCATGGCGCTGGCCTGTGATCTGCGCATTGCCGTGCCAACCGCCAAAGTGTTTTATCCAGTTATGAAACACGGGTTTTTACCGCAGCCTTCAGATCCCAAACGTCTAGGGGCCTTGGTCGGCCCCGCTCGGACAAAACTGATACTGATGGCCGGGCAGAAAATATCGGCCCAAGAGGCGCTGACATTTGGGCTGGTCGACCGGATTGTGGCCCCCGAAGACCTGATGCAAACAGCGCTGTCATTGGGTGCAGATACTCTGTCGGCCCGGTCAGAGATCGCGACTGCGATCAATGCCATGTGCCGTTAAAGCTGTTGTTGCCTGGGGGTTTCACCCCCAGACCCCCAGGGTATTTAGATCAAGAACAAAGTGGACCTTTGCGCCTGCGGCGGGCATGAGGGAGAGCAGTCGTTCAGTGTAAGAGGGTGGGCATGGAGCAGTCCGAAATAATGCAACAGGCGCTGGCCTATGGGCAGCAAGGCTGGGAGATCGCCAAAGGCTGGCTGTTAAGCCCAGCCGCATGGTCGCAATTTGCGCTTTTGGTAGCGGCGTTTCTGGTGGCGCTTTGGGTGACCCGCCGGCTGCGCCCTATTCTGACAAAACTTTTAACGCCAGCCGAAGATCAACAGGGTCTGCTGGCCAAGGCCCGGCGGTTTATTCTGCAATTTGTCCCGTTGCTGTTGCCTTTGCTGGCCTATGGGCTGACAGGCGTCGGCGAGAATATCACCCGCAGTGTCTTTGGGTCTGGGGCTGTGATCGCTTTTGGCAATCGGTTGATCTTGTTTTTGGCGGTGCGCATTCTGGTCAAAGACGTGGTGCAAGACAGCTTTTTGAAGGTCTTGGGCAAGTATCTGTTGCTGCCAGTTGCCTTGATCCACGCGCTGGGTTTGTTGGCCCCGACCATGGCCAAACTGGATGCCACGGTTATTCCGCTGGGCAATCTTAGTTTTTCGCTGTTGTTTCTGGTGCGCTTTGCCATCGTTGGTGGGGCCATCTTTTGGCTGGGCCGCTGGTCAAATGCGCAATCAACCGCGCTGATCCAAAGCCAAAAAGAAATGCGTCCGGCCATGCGCGAATTGGCCACCAAAGCCGCAGAGATCGTGATTTTTGGCATCGCCTTTTTGTTGCTTATGAACATCATGGGCATATCGCTGACCTCGCTGGCGGTGTTGGGCGGTGCGATTGGTGTGGGGCTTGGCTTTGGTCTGCAAAAGATCGCGTCTAACTTTATCTCGGGTGTGATCTTGTTGTTGGAAGGTCAGGCCACCGTGGGTGATTACGTAGAGCTGGATGGCGGCGAAGCGGGTACAATTGTGAAAATGACCGCCCGCGCGGCAATCCTTGAAACCTTTGATGGCCGCTGGATTGTGGTGCCCAACGAAGATTTCATCACCACCCGCGTGGTGAACTATTCAGACAGCGGCTCTGCCAACCGTTATGAGGCCCCGTTTTCAGTTAGCTATGACACCGATATCAACTTGGTGCCGGATATTATCGAGGCGGCTGTAGCCAAGCTTGATTTTGTGCTGCAAGACCCCGATGGCCCCGATTGCGAGTTGCGCGGCTTTGGCGACTCTGGCATCGATTTTGCGCTGGAATTCTGGGTGAACGGCATTGACGACGGCAAAAACAAATTCACGCCCAAGGTGTTGTTTGCCATTTGGAACGCGTTGAAAGAGCACAATATTGAAATCCCCTATCCGCATCGCACAGTTGAACTGCGTGGCGAATTGACAACGAAATCTGGGTGAATTCCGCATGAAAACCGCGTTGATCATTGGGGCTGGGCCCGCAGGGCTGATGGCCGCAGATGTGCTCTCGGCCAAGGGCCATCGCGTGGTGGTAGCCGAGGCCAAGCCAAGCGTTGGGCGCAAGCTGTTGATGGCGGGTAAATCCGGCCTGAATCTCACAAAGTCCGAAGGGTTTGACGCCTTTCTGGCCGCTTATGCAGAGGCCGCGCCAATGCTGCGCCCGATGCTCTCGCAATTTGGGCCCCAGCAGGTGCAGGACTGGGCGCAGGGTCTGGGCCAAGAGGTGTTTACCGGATCTACCGGCCGCGTGTTTCCCAGGGCGATGAAAGCCTCACCGCTGTTGCGGGCCTGGCTGACCAGATTGGCGGCGCAAAGCGTAGAGATTCAAACGCGGATGCGTTGGATTGGCCGCTCTGATGGATTTCAGTTTGACACCCCAGAAGGCACGCGCTCCCTGACGCCAGATGTCTGTGTGTTGGCTTGCGGCGGCGCAAGCTGGGCCAGGTTGGGCTCTGATGGGGAATGGGCAAAATACGCTGACGCGCCGGTTGCGCCCTTTCAACCCGCCAATATGGGGTTTCTGGTGGATTGGTCCCCGCATATGGCCAAGCATTTTGGCAGCCCGCTCAAAGGCGTGGCGCTCAGTGCCGGGGGGCTGCACAGTCGCGGAGAATGCGTGGTGTCGCGCGCGGGACTGGAGGGCGGCGGGATCTATATGGTGTCGCGTGCCATGCGTGATGGCGCAGGCTTGTTGATTGATCTGTTGCCAGACCTGTCCTTGCCAGAACTGCGCCGTCGCTTGGCGCGCCCGCGCGGCAAGGCAAGCCTGTCAAATTTCCTGCGCAAAGCCGCCAAACTTGACCCGGTGAAACAGGCGCTGTTGATGGAGTTTGGACGGCCTTTGCCCGACGATCTTGCCCCTTTGATCAAAGCTTTGCCGCTCCAGCATTTGGGGCCGCAACCAATGGATCTGGCAATCTCGACGGCGGGTGGATTGCGGTTTGATGCGCTGGACCAAACCCTTATGATCCGTGATCAGCCCGGGGTATTTGCTGCAGGCGAGATGCTGGATTGGGAGGCCCCAACCGGCGGCTATTTATTGACCGCCTGTCTGGCAACCGGCCGCTGGGCCGGGCAGGGGGCGGCTGCCTTTTTGGATCAAAGCTAAAGCTGCCAGTTAACCTTAGGCCCTACCGGGACAATTCCCAGCGGGTTGCGCAGCGCAGAGGGGGAATAATATCCGCCTTTGATGATGTCAAAATCAACAGTGCTTGCCACGCCCGGCATCGCATAGATACGCCGCGCATAGGCCCATAGATTTGGGTAATCAACCAGACGGTGGATATTGCATTTGAACGCCCCTACATAGGCCACATCAAACCGCGCCAGCGTTGGAAATAACCGCAGGTCGACCTCTGTCATCTGGTCGGACACGATCCAATCGCGATGTGCCAAATGCGCTTCTAGGTGATCGAGTGTTTCAAACACCTGGGTGACACCCGTTTCATAAGCCTCTTGGCTGCGGGCAAACCCGGCACGATAGACGCCGTTGTTCAAGTTTTTGTAAATCAGCGTGTTCCATTGATCGATCTCTGCTTGATGCTGAGCTGGATAAAGATCGGGCACCCCTGGGAAGACCCCTAACATGCGTATGATATCAGCGCTTTCATTTGAAACGATTTGTTGGCTGTCCTTATCCCACAAAACGGGCACAGTCAGACGCCCGGTAAAGGCAGGTTTTTGTCGGGCATATAATTCGTGAATGGCGGCAATGCCGTTCAAGGGATCTGCAAAGCGTCCCTCGGGCGCAAAGACCCATCCTTGATCGGTGCGGCGCGGGGCGGCAAAGCTCACACCGATGTCGTCCTGCAAGCCCAGAATGACGCGCGCCAACAAGGCCCGGTGCGCCCAGGGGCAGCTCCAGGCGGCATAAAGATGATAGCGTCCCGATGCGGGCGGGAAAGCACCGTTGTTGGCTATCCAATTGCGGATGGTTGTTGTTTCCCGTTGATACGCGCCGCCGGCAGAGGTTTCTGGTCCGGGATCTTCGCTGTGATAGTGGCCTTGAACCATAACGCCCATACTGTCGCGCTCCTGTGTTGATGCACCACAGGCTAGCCAATTTGTGCCTGTGTGTCTTGTGGCCCAGCGAACAGCAGCTGCGCATTTGTGTGAAGGGCAATGCGCGTGCTGACAGAAACTGGCACTGGCCTAGGCTAGATAGGGAACATCGACCTCAAACAAAAGGAATGTGTTATGTCTGTAACCGGGGCCTGCCTGTGTGGTGCGGTGCGTTATACGCTGAAAGATAAGCCCAAAGAGACCGGCGCGTGTCATTGCGATATGTGCCGTCGCTGGAGCGGCGGTGTGTTTATGTCGGTCAAATGCAAGGCCGAAGAGGTGACGCTGGACGGGCAAAAGCACATTGGGCGCTTTAAAAGCTCTGACTGGGCAGAGCGGTGTTTTTGTAACCGATGTGGCAGCGTGCTGTTTTACCGGGTGACCGCGTCAGGTCCCTATCATGACGATCATCACTTTGGCTTTGGCACGCTGGACAACCCAAATGGCATCCCCATGACCAGTGAAATCTATATTGATAAGAAACCCGATGGCTTTGCCTTTAAAGGCGATCACCACACAATGACCGAAGCCGAAGTCATCGCGATGTTTGCCCCGAAAGACTGATTTTAGAGGTTTGATTTTTGAGTATTTTTAGAAAGATGAAGAGGAGGTGTTGCGCGGCCTTTTTAGCGTTTTGCCAGCATTGAGAGCCTGAGAAAGGCGCGTTCGACCAAGGCCATGGCGGGGGCGGTTTGACCGGCGCTGCGCAGTTGCAGATCAGTATCGGTCAGGATGGTCAGAGCTTGTTCCAGTTTTGCTGCGCCCCAGCCCTGGGCCTGGCGCAACATACGGTCGCGTCTGGGACCAAAGATCGGCGGGCGCATGCGGGAAATGCCCTGTGCTGCGCCGCCGGGATCAGAAGCCGCCGTATACAGCGCGCGAAAATGCCGGGTGGCCCCAATACACAGCCCCACCGGCTGCGTGCCCTGGGCCTGAAGTTTTGCCATCACCGGGCCGATTTCCTGCGCCCGTCCTTCGGCCACAATATTTAACACATCATCCAGAGCGGCCTCGGTAGAGGTGGGCGCACAGGCGATTACGTCTTCTGAGGTGGCCGGACTGTCGTCTTGGTATTTATACAGGGCAAGTTTTTCGATGGTCTGTCTGAAATCACCGGGGTCCAGCTCGCGGGCCAGGTTGCTCAGATCCGTCATCGCCTCGCGATCGATATTGCGAAGGCCAGCCTTGGCCAGATCGGCCTCGATTTCATCGCGGCTGGGCGGATCATTATAGATCGCGGTGGCATAGGCGTTGGCATGGCTTTCAAAGGCCTTGCGAATTTTGGAGCTGGCTTTGAGCTGACCCGCGGTGACAATGATTTGCGCGTCCTCTTGTTGCCAGTCTTCAAGGGCGGCCAATATCGCCGGGGCAGCGGTGTCATTTGCGTCTTCGACAAAGGCCACGCGCGGGCCCGGAAAGAAACTGACGGCTTTGATGGCGTCGATCAGTTGGGCGGGGTCTTTGCGCAAAGATGCCGCCGGAATGCGGGTCAGACGCATTTCCTCTTCGCCCTGAGGACCAATGAGTGCTGTGATCACCTCTTGGCGTTTCAGCGCCACACGCATGGCATCGGGCCCATATATCAACAAACCCGTGCGGCTGGGATCCGGTTTGCTGAAATACCGGTTGGCGTCGCGGGTCGCCAGTTTCATGCGGGCAGGTCGCCGGCGCGCGCCAAAAGACGGTTGGTGATAAGATCTGCCAGAATCACCATCAACCGTCGGCGCGCATCCCGTGCCGCCGCCAGTTCTGACACCGTAGACCCAGTTGTAGAGTAGCCAGTGAAGCTGTCCACTTTGCCGCTGATCACCACGGCTTTGCTGTCCAGATCACGCAGCGCATAGGTGGCGGTGCCGATGACCTCGCGCCGGGTTGTGCGGTTGTCAGAGGTCAGCGCCACACCTTCTTCGGTGGTGATCAATCCCAGCGACAGCCCATAGCGCGGCAGACCCGGTTGCCCCAGGCGATATTCCAGCTGGCGCACCAGTTCGAACCCATCGCTGTCTTCGGGGGCATCCACTGCAATCTGGCCGTGCAGGCGATGGCCCGACCCGTTTGGACCATAGACAGGGGTAAAGCCGCAGCCCGCCAGCAAAAGCGGGCCGGCGGCCATCATCAAAATACTACGGCGCTTAAACGACGACATTCACAATCCGACCGGGGACAACGATCAATTTCTTGGGTTGGGCCCCATCCAACACTCGAACAACAGCTTCGTTTGCCAGAACCAGTTTTTCAACCTCTTGTTTGCTCATATCTGCTGGCACGCTGATTTCCGCGCGGCGTTTGCCGTTGATTTGGATCGGCAAAGTCACCGAGGCCTCAACCAGCATCGCCGCATCAGCCACCGGCCAGGGGGCGTCCACAATCAGGCCCGCACCGCCTTGGTGCGCCCAGATATCTTCGGCCAGATGCGGTGTCATTGGTGACATCAGCTGTGCCAGGGTCATGATCGCCTGCTTTTGCGCAGCGGCCCCGGCTTTGGATTTCGTCAGGGTAGCGGTAAAGCCATAAAGCTTGGCAATGGCTGCGTTAAAGCCAAAGCTTTCAACCCCCAGCGTGACATCCCGGATCGCCTTGTGCATTTCACGCCGCAGATCTTCGTCGCCTTTGCCCTGCGCATCAGGGTCCATCGCGGCTATCTTGTCACACAGGTTCCAAACGCGGTTCAGGTGTTTATGCGCCGCCTCGGCACCGGATGCTGTCCATTCCACATCCCGTTCCGGAGGGCTGTCAGACAACACAAACCAACGCGCCGTGTCAGCGCCATAGGCGGAAATAATCGCCAGAGGATCCACCACGTTGTTTTTGGATTTCGACATTTTCGCCGATGGGATCACTTTGATCTTTTCACCGGTTTCTTTGACAACCGTCTCGCCATCGCGTTCTTCGACTTCGTTCGGGTAGTGGTATACAGCCCGGCCATTGTCATCGGTGCGCTCGGCGTTTTTGTAAATCGCGTGGGTCACCATGCCTTGGGTGAACAGCGCGTCAAACGGCTCTTTGCTTTTCTCTGGCAAATGACCCGTGATGTTCATCGCCCGCGCAAAGAAGCGCGAATAGAGCAGATGCAAAATCGCGTGTTCAATGCCGCCGATATACTGGTCAACGTTCATCCAGTATTCCGCATCTGCCATATCGGTTGGCGTATCTGCACGCGGTGCTGTGAAGCGCGCGAAATACCAAGAGGAATCGACAAAGGTATCCATGGTATCAGTTTCGCGCTGCGCAGGTTTGCCACAAGACGGGCAAGCGCAATCGCGCCAGCTTGGGTGGCGATCCAGCGGATTGCCGGGAACCGAGAAATCAATCGGCTTGCCGCCTTCGTCATAAGGCAGTTCGATCGGCAGGTTTTCTTTCTTTTCAGGCACCACGCCGCAGGCATCACAATGCACAACTGGGATTGGGCAACCCCAATAACGTTGGCGGCTTAGGCCCCAATCGCGCAGACGATACTTGGTCACGCCCTGACCCCAGCCCGCCTGTTCAGCCGCATCCACAGCCGCATCTACCGCCTCTTCGCCAGTGGTCTCGCCATCAATGCCAAAGCCTTTGACATAGCGCACCCTGTCGGTCTTGCCCGGCACATAAGCGCCCTTGGCCGCTTCGCCGCTCACCGCTTCAAACACCGGTACAATCGGCAATTCGTATTTGGTGGCGAATTCAAAATCGCGTTCGTCATGCGCTGGGCAGGCAAACACCGCGCCAGTGCCGTAATCCATCAGGATAAAATTCGCGATCCAAACCGGCAGTTCCCAATCTGGGTTCAGCGGGTGCTTGACCTTAATTCCGGTGTCAAAGCCCAGCTTTGGCGCGGTCTCAATGGCTTCTTCAGTTGTGCCACCTTTGCGGCATTCAGCCACAAACGCCGCCACATCCGCATTTTCGGCTTCCAGCTTTTTGGCAATCGGGTGATCCGGCGAGATCCCCACAAAAGACGCACCCATCAGCGTATCGGGGCGGGTTGTGTACACCTCGATGGCCGCTTCGCCATCCACCCGATCAAAGCCAAACTGCAAACCTCGCGACTTGCCGATCCAGTTTTCCTGCATCAGCCGCACTTTGGCAGGCCAGTTGTCCAGATCATCCAAGGACGCAAGCAATTCTTCGGACATGTCCGAGATCTTAAAGAACCATTGCGTCAATTCGCGCCGTTCCACCAGCGCCCCCGAACGCCAGCCGCGGCCACCTTCGACCTGCTCGTTGGCCAGAACGGTCATATCAACCGGATCCCAGTTCACCACGGCGTTTTTGCGGTACACGAGGTCTTTGTCCAGCATATCCAAGAACAGCGCCTGCTGCTGGCCATAGTATTCCACGTCACATGTGGCAAACATCCGTGACCAGTCCAGCGACAGGCCCAGCGGTTTCATTTGCTCGACCATCGTGTCGATGTTGGAATAGGTCCAATCCTTTGGGTGACCGCCCGACGCCATCGCTGCGTTTTCGGCTGGCATACCAAAGGCGTCAAACCCCATTGGGTGCAAAACATTGTGGCCCGTGCTCATCTTATAACGCGCGATCACATCGCCCATCGTGTAGTTGCGCACATGGCCCATGTGCAGCTTACCCGACGGATAAGGGAACATCTCCAGCACATAATACTTGGGCTTGTTCACATCGCGAACAGCCTTAAACGTATCAGCCTTATCCCAGGCCGCTTGCCACTTTGCTTCGATTTCCGCGGGGGTATAGCGCGTCATGCGGGAAAACCCTTTCAATTCCTAATTTCGCCCAATCAAAGGCGACAGTCGCGAAAGGTGATAGGCCGCTGTGGCGACATGGTCCAGTGCCATGACCCATACATCGGTAAAAAATGCGGTTTCGAGCGACAATCAGACATGTCTATATAGGGGAAATTGCATTTCAGGACGCCCTCGCATGAAAATTCTGTTCATTCACCAAAACTTTCCGGGCCAGTTTAAAAACCTTGCACCGGCTTTGGCCAAACAGGGGCATACCTGCGTGGCTTTGACGTTGCGGGTCAAAGAGCCAACCAAATGGAACGGTGTTCAGGTGTTGCCCTACGCAATCAAGCGCAATCAGGGCGGCGGAATTCACCCCTGGGTCACCGACCTAGACACCAAGGTAATTCGCGGCGAAGCCTGCATGAACGCGGCGCTGGAGCTCAAAGCCAAGGGCTTTACGCCTGACGTGATTGTCGCCCATCCCGGTTGGGGCGAATCGATGTTTCTGCGCGATGTCTGGCCCGAGGCGCGTATCGGGCTGTTTTACGAGCTGTTTTACCAATCCGAGGATGGCGACAACGGGTTTGATCCGGAATTTTCATCAAAACCCAGCATCCAAGACCGTGTGCGCCTGCGCCTAAAGAACCTGAACAATGAACTGCATTTCCCACTTGGCGACATGGGTCTAAGCCCCACAGAATACCAAGCCAGCACATTCCCACAAAAATACCGCGACCGCATCAGCGTGATCCATGATGGCATCGACACCAAGCACGCGGTGCCCAAGCCCGACGTGGAATTTAAGGTTTCAGACGATCTGACGCTGACCCGCGAGGACGAGGTGATCACCTTTGTGAATCGCAATCTTGAACCCCATCGCGGCTATCACATCTTTATGCGCGCATTGCCTAAGCTGTTGAAAACCCGCCCCAATGCCCAAGTGGTGATTGTCGGCGGTGACAGCAATTCCTACGGGGCCGCCGCGCCCAAAGGCAAAACATGGAAGCAGATTTTCATCGACGAAGTGCGCGGACAAATCCCAACCCCAAATTGGAACCGCGTGCATTTTGTTGGCCATTTGCCCTATGAAAACTTTATGCAAATGCTGCAAGTCTCGCGCGTGCATGTCTATTTGACTTACCCATTTGTCCTCAGTTGGTCGTTGCTCGAATCCATGAGCTGTGGCGCATGTATCCTCGCCAGCGACACCGCGCCCTTACGCGAAGTCATCAATCCAGACGAGACTGGCCGCTTGGTGGATTTCTTCGATGGCGCTGGTCTGGTCGAGCAACTCAACGATCTGCTGGACAGTCCGGAAACCCGCGCCCGACTTGGGGCCAATGCCCGCAAACTGGTGCAGGATCGCTATGATCTGGAAACCGTCTGCCTGCCCAAACAGCTTGATTGGATCCAGCAGCTGTATAATGCCAAAGCAGGCGGCACCGCGCTTTAGTTAACAGGCCAGACGCAGATATTGACCGGGCGTGACACCATATTGGTCTTTGAAGCGGCGAATGAAATGCCCTTGGCTTGAAAATCCGCAGGCCAGCGCGATCTGGGCCATCGACTCTGACGTCAGCATGTCTTTGGCCCGCATCAGGCGCATTTGTGTCACCCAGGCATGCGGAGCCATGCCGCAGCTTTGCCGAAACATCCGGTGAAAGTGAAATTCAGACAATCCTGCCAATTGCGCCAGATCGCTCAGTTTAATGTCTTCCGCGATATGGGCGTTGACCCAATCGCTGACCTCGCGAATGGCCCGCCGGGTAAGACCGCCTTTCAACGCCACAAGCTGGTGGCCCAAAGCCGCAACCAAATCAGCAAAACCGGCTTCTGCAGACATAATATCGCCAGTCAAAGTCGCCTGCGCCATCGCGCGCATCGGTTGCTCTAGCGCGCCGGGGTCAACAAAAGTGCGTTCGTCTATATCCAACTGACGCGCGTCTTTTTCGTGGACCTGAGAGAACGCACTGCGTAGCAGCTCATCGGCAACATACAGATGCACAAATCGAAACGTCTCGTTGATTTGCCACTCTGATGAATGCCCTTCCGGGAACACACATAGTGTCGCTGGCGCACCTGACTTAACCTTCCCGTCAACGCGGCGCGTGCCGCTGCCGCCATTAAGATACAAGCTGAACACATGCCCGCGCGTGGCACTGTACTGAATTTCATCATGGCTGTTCTGCCAAACCGCCAGTTGCCGCCCGCGCCCCATTGGCAGGTTGCCCAACCTTTGCGTCCGTTCAGACGCAGATAGAAATTCATCAACACGGTGTCTCACGAAAACACTCCTTCAGCTCAATCTACCGCCAATAAGCTCGATGTCACGCCGCGCCGTGAACTAAACCGCAAGATTGTGCAATCCCGTGCGATTCTTTTGACCTAAGCACCGCCCTGCAAAGGAGCGCATATGCAAAACAGTCTACTTTTCGCCGCCACGGTTTTGATTTGGGGCACAACATGGATCGCAATTGCGTGGCAAATCGGAACCGTCGATCTCGTTGTTTCGGTTTTCTACCGCTTTGGTCTGGCAGGACTCATATTTGTACTGGGGCTTGCAGCCTTGGGCCGCCTAGAAAAGCCCAAAACATGGCGCTTTGTAATATTGCAGGCGTTTTGCTTGTTTAGCTTCAATTTCATCTGCTTTTATCAGGCCACATTCTTTATGCCCTCAGGCTTGGTCTCGGTGATTTTTTCGTTGGCAACCATCTTCAACGCGGTGAATGCCCGGCTTTTCTTTGGCGAAAACCTGCGCCCCAGAACGCTCGTTGCCGGCATAATCGGGGTTCTGGGGCTTGTTTTGCTGTTTTGGCACGACCTCACCATTTCCTTTGACGTCAATGTGCTCTTGGGCATGGCTTGGGCAACGGCGGGCACGGTCTTCTTTTCCGTTGGCAATATGATGTCGCGCAAAAACACCCAGCATGGTGTCACACCGATCATCGCCAATGCTTGGGGCATGTGCATCGGTGCCCTGATCCTGTTGGCGCTGGTGATTCTGCGCCAAGCTCCCCTGACACTACCCCCAACTTCAAGCTATGTTTGGGCTCTGCTCTACCTAGCCCTTGTGGGGTCTGTTGTGGGCTTTACCACCTATCTGTTACTGGTTGCCCGATTGGGGTCAGACCGGGCGGCCTATACAACAGTTCTGTTTCCCGTCGTGGCGCTTTTGATGTCCACATTGTTTGAAGGATACCAATGGCACACCACCTCGGTGCTCGGGGTCGGCTTGACGATTTTGGGCAATCTGGTGATGTTCTCAAAATGGCACCCAAGACGGGGTTTCAGCCACGCCTAAACACTGCCCGCCTTTTCAATGACCAAAACGCGGGCTACTCCAACCGGATGCACGACATGTTTGTCCCCATCCTGAGCACAAAAAAAGGGCCCCAATGGGACCCTCAAATCGCGCAAATTTCTGTAGGCCTAGAATCGCCCATCCGCGATGCGCAGCTGCCGCGCCCGCGCCAATATAGCGTCTTCAACAGCCCGCACCGTGCTGGCATCCACTGCACGACCACCACGAGTTTGCATCGCCAGATGCAAAGACCGCGCATCCAAAGCAGGATCACGCACCAGTATAGTCGCGCGATAGGCGCGGCCGCCATTTGGAGGCGTGCCATATCCGGTCACGATCACGCCGGAAAAGGGGTCAACAGACTCGACGGGCAAGAAATCCAAAACTTCCAGCGACGCCGTCCAGATGTATTTGTTCACTTTGACAGTGATGTCACTGTTATCTTTCTTGAAAATATCCCAGATCGTGGTTTCACGATCCTGAACCTTTACCGCATTATTGCTGGCAGTCGACGTCCCGCTCTGCCCATAAGTGTCGGCATCACCGCGCCGGCCACCGAAACTGCCGCACGCCACAAGCGCTGTCAGCGCCACAATGCAAAGTGCCAATCTTGCTGTAGATTTGATTGTCATAATCCCGCCCAAACGACCCAGTTCTGTATCGTCCTATCCAAGCCGCGTCTGCAGAGCAAGCTTTTTACCCACTATATATACGCGCGCTGTGACGGGCATTTAGCAGCAAAATCCCGCCTCAGACCCGTTGCACCCCAGCGAAGTGTGACAAACATGCATCAATCAGAACAGCCATTAACATCCATTGGTTTGCTTTGCTTGCAATGTGACCCCGAAAAAAGAGAAACACTCCTCATACCCTTTCTGGATTCTCCGGCTAGGGCGATAATTTGGTAATCCGAGGGAAAAGACTATGAAAAAGGTTCTCTTTGCATCCACCGCGCTGGTTATGACCGCAGGTGTAGCAGCAGCAGAAATTAACGTAACTGGCGGCGCTTCTTTGGGCCTGATGTACAACGGCACAACTACTATCGTCATCAACGAAATCGACTTCAACATCGTTGGCTCCGGCGAAACAGATGGTGGCGTTGCATTTGGTGCATCCGTTGATCTGGACTCCGCGCATCAGAACTCCGTGACAACTCAGGCCGCTTTTGGCGACCCAGAAGTGTTCATCTCTTACAACGGTCTGAAACTGACAGTTGGTAACATCGACGCAGCGATGGACCAAGGTGGTCTGGCAGACATCGGTTACAACGGTGTTGGCGTAGACAACATTGCTGAAATCGACGCACAAGGTTCTCACGACGTTCGCGTTGACTATGCAATCGCAGACATCAACGTTGCAGTATCTGTTGACTCTTCCAACAGCGACTGGTCCATCGGTGGTAACGCTTCTTTCGACGCGTTCACAATCGCTCTGGGTTTCGGTGAAACTGGTGGTGCAGACCAAATGCGCGCGACATTGGGCTACACAGCTGGCGCAATCGGCGGTAAAGTATTCTTCGCAGACAACAGCGTAACAGACGCAATGGGTGTTGAAGTTTCCTACACTTCTGGCGACGTGACTGTAACTGGTGTTTACACAGACAACGGCGCAGCTGACGCGTTCGGTATCGACGTTGCATACGACATCGGTGGCGCAACCGTTCAAGGTGGTGTTGCAGACGTTAACGGCACAACAATGGCCGATCTGGGTATCTCCTTCGACTTCTAATTTTAGAAAACGAAGTACCTAAGTTAAGGGTGGGTCCTCGGGCCCACCCTTTTCTTTTGCGCCCAAATGATGTTCTTTGCCCCAAACCGCAGAACACAGGGCCACATTATGTCTCTCTCCGAAATTCAGGCGCGTATCGCTAAAGCCGAAAAGACAGCCAACCGTGCACCTGGCAGTGTGCAATTGATTGCCGTCTCCAAAGTCCAGCCCAACGACCGGGTCGAGGCTGTCTTACAGCAGGGCCACAGGCTTTTTGGCGAAAACAAAGTGCAAGAAGCGGCAGGCAAATGGCCTGCCTTCAAACAAGCCTATCGCGGCGTGCAAGTGCACCTGCTGGGACCGCTGCAAACCAACAAGGCCCGCCAAGCCATGGAGTTGTTTCAGGCGATCCATTCGCTTGACCGTCCCAAACTCGCAAAGACCCTCGCGCGTTTGGCGCAGGAACTTGGTCACTGCCCAACGTTGTTCATTCAAGTTAACACCGGAGAAGAGCCGCAAAAGTCAGGGGTGCTGCCCGCTGACACCGACAGCTTTGTAGCGGAGTGTCGCGCTCTGGATCTGCCGATTGCGGGTCTGATGTGTATCCCGCCAGTAGACCAAGAAGCCAGTCTGCATTTTGCCCTGTTGGGAAACATTGCCAAACGCAATGATCTGGTCGGTCTGTCGATGGGCATGAGCAGCGATTTTGAAAAAGCCGTAGCGCTTGGGGCTACCCACGTGCGGGTGGGCTCGGCGATCTTTGGAGCTCGTGACTATAGCTAAGCGAATCGTACGTTTCGCGGCTTGAAACGTACAAATTGTACAATGAGCAAAAGATTAAGGCAGCGTTCCATGGGCGTTTGGAATGACAACGGGCGTGCCCAGTTGGACACGTTTGGCGATCCAGTGCAGGTGATCCCGCCGCAGCGCGATGCAGCCTTCTGTCGGGTACCCAGGGCGGCGGAATTGATGCAAGAAAATGGCTGATCCGCGTCCCGGTTTTGCGTTTGGCCAGTTCCAATCTGTAATGAAAACAAGATCATACAGCGGATCTGCGCGGCGTAGTTTTTCGTGGCTATGGGCATAGGGAGACGTGACCAGGTGGTTGTAATCCGGTTCACCTGAAGCGTCTGACCACAGGTCGGTGTTGCCAATTGCGCGGGCCCAGGGTTGCGGAGGATGCAGGCGATCTGGGCGATAAAGCATGCCAACAATTTTGAGCGCCCCAACAGGGGTGGCACCATCACCCTCTTGTTTTTTAAGGGAAATTCCCCCTTTTCCAATGGTGCACGGAAACCGTTTCCCCGCGAACCGTAGGCCCGTCGGTGTCAAAACCAGCGGTGTCACAAAAGATGCCCGGATTTCTTTGCCTTGGTCGCCAAATAGGCCGCATTATAGGCGTTTTCACCCACTTGCAGCGCCACCCGCTCGGTGACCTCAACGCCGGTATCCTGCATCATCTTGATTTTCTTGGGGTTGTTTGTCAGTAAGCGTACCGACGAGAATCCAATTTTTTTCAACAAGTTAGCGCCGATCCGAAAGTCGCGCTCATCATCTTCAAACCCCAGACGGTGATTGGCTTGCACCGTATCAAACCCTTGATCCTGCAAACTATAGGCGCGCATTTTGTTGGCCAGGCCAATCCCGCGACCTTCCTGGTTTAGGTATAATAAGACCCCAGCCCCCTCTGCGCCCATCTGCGCCAAAGCACCGTTTAACTGCGGCCCGCAATCACACTTCAAAGAACCCAGAACATCACCAGTAAAACAAGCGGAATGAAGCCGCGCCAAGACAGGCGCTTCCCTGGAAGGTTGTCCAATTTCAATGGCATAGTGCTCTTCCTCGCCATTCTCAGGTCGGAAGATATGCAGCTTCCCAGCCTCTGCTGCACGTATTGGCAAGCGTGCATGCACCACTTCGTTCATCGGGCTTGCTGCCGACATATAGGGGGCTGCCAGTGCCTCTGGAATCACCGTAAGCCCATGTTCCAACGCGAGTTTCGCAGCGTTTTCAGGTGCTTTTATTACAGCAGCCGGCAAGAGTTGTGCAGATTTCATCAGTTTTAAGGCCAGTCGATGTAACGAAACATCTCCGCCACGTTGCGTTTTAAACGGGCCTTTCATGGGGTTTTTAAGGTCACCAGCGGGGTCTGAAACACACCCGACCCAGCCCTTTTTGGCATCTGCGGGCATCACAATGCGCGCCAGTTCGGTGTCATAGGCGCGTGCCTTAAGGGTTTCCGCGCGACGCGCTGTAATGACCAAAACCGTTTCCCCATCCAGCGCTTGAATGTCCTTAAGTCTTTGTTCTGCTATGGTTTCTGACGAGGCCACCAAGATTGACTGCCCATTTCCGGTCACCACAATTGGAACGCCCATGCGCAGATCGGCGCGGGCGCGGGCCAAGCGTTCTTGTATGTCAGGGGAAAAACTCATGCGGTCCTCATACACTGCAGCGTGTCAGATGTAGCGGCTTTTGTCGCAATGTGAAACATTTACACACGCATTTACACGACGGCGTGAAATTATTGCAGCATACCTTGAGATTGTGGCTCAGCACGCGCAAGTCTTGTGAAACAGAAAACGGAGACCCAGATGGGACAGCTCAAAAAAATCTTATTGGTTGATGACGACGATGACCTACGCGAAGCTCTGTCTGAACAGTTGGTGATGACCGAAGACTTCGATGTCTTTGAGGCAGGCAACGGTTCCGAAGCAATGGCCCGCGCCAAAGAAGGTCTGTATGATCTGGTGATTTTGGATGTGGGTCTGCCCGACACCGATGGTCGCGAGCTTTGCCGTTTGATGCGCAAGCAGGGTGTCAAAAGCCCAATCCTGATGCTGACTGGTCATGACACTGATGCAGATACTATATTGGGTCTGGACGCTGGGGCGAATGATTACGTGTCTAAGCCCTTCAAATTTCCCGTTCTTTTGGCGCGTATCCGGGCGCAATTGCGTCAGCATGAGCAAAGCGAAGATGCGGTTTTCACCCTTGGACCATATACGTTCAAACCAGCTATGAAGCTGTTGCTGACCGAGGACGAACGGAAAATCCGTCTGACCGAAAAAGAAACAAATATTTTGAAGTTCTTGTATCGCAGCACCGACGGTGTGGTCGCACGGGATGTTCTGTTACACGAGGTTTGGGGCTATAACGCGGGCGTAACCACCCATACGCTCGAAACCCATATCTATCGTCTACGCCAAAAGATTGAGCCTGATCCCAGCAATGCACGCCTGCTTGTAACCGAGTCCGGTGGGTATCGGTTGGTTGGCTGACAACCAAAAGATGAGTTCTCCCGGCAACAGGCCGGGATGAAATAATTTAGTAACATTGACCTTGCATGTGGTGCCGTGAGAGTTTGAGTTATCAGATAATGAGTTCCCGCGCATATCCGGGTGACGATATGTACCTCCCTGTTGGACTGGTCCGGACATTGTCCGGACCTTTTTTTATGCACTGTGGTTTCTTGTGGCGCAGCTTTGGTTCCTTGGTTAGGTTGGCACAAACCATGAACTTTGGAGCGCGACATGTCTTTTACGATTGCCACTTGGAACATCAACTCTGTGCGGCTGCGCGAGCCGATTGTATTGAAGTTGATGCAAGATGAAGCGCCCGATGTTCTGTGCCTGCAAGAATGCAAAAGCCCCGTCGACAAGATCCCTCTCGAGGGTTTCAAAGCCCTAGGCTATCACCACATGGTGGCGCGCGGGCAAAAGGGTTACAACGGCGTTGCAATTTTTTCCAAGATCCCAATGGTCGAAGCCGCAAGCGAAGATTTTGCAGATCTGGGCCACGCGCGTCATATTGCAGGTAAGCTGGAAAACGGCGTCACAATTCACAATTTTTATGTGCCTGCTGGCGGCGATATACCGGACCGTGAAAAGAACGAGAAATTTGGGCAAAAGCTGGACTACCTTACTGAAATGCGGGACTATTTTTATGCTCAGAAACCAGAAAAATCTATTCTGGTTGGCGACCTGAATATTGCGCCGCGCGAAGATGATGTATGGGATCACAAGAAACTTTTGAAGATTGTCAGTCACACCCCGGTCGAGATTGACCACCTAGCCGAGACCCAAGCGTCGGGTCAGTGGGTTGATGTGACCCGACAAGACATCCCTGAGGGCAAGCTTTACAGTTGGTGGAGCTATCGTGCCAAAGATTGGGATGCCGCTGACAAGGGGCGCCGTTTGGATCACGTATGGGCCACGGCCGACATCTCTAATGCAGGCCACAGCAGTCGCGTGCTGCGTCACGTGCGCGGATGGGAAAAGCCCAGCGACCACGCACCCATTTTTGCGCAATTTGATCTATAAAGAACGCCGGTTAAGATTGGGCAATGTGCGGGCGCTAGGCGCGGGTCATCTTCTGCACTGCGAAAATCCATTTGCCGACTGACCTTGGCATAGCAGGATTGGCAGTCCATATAGAGCACAAATCGTAATTTTTCGGGAAGCCAGACATGCTTGAATTTGGACAGGGCAACGCCGCCCCCGCCGCCGCAGACCTTATCAAGGACGTAACGGAAGCCACATTTATTCAGGATGTGGTCGAAGCCTCGATGAAGGTTCCGGTTATCGTCGATTTCTGGGCCCCTTGGTGTGGTCCGTGTAAGACGCTTGGTCCAGCGCTTGAAGCGGCTGTCACAAAGGCCAAGGGTGCTGTCACCATGGCCAAGGTCAACGTGGATGAAAATCAGGCGATTGCAGGCCAGATGCGCGTTCAGTCGATCCCAACGGTTTATGCGTTTTACCAAGGCCAACCGATAGATGGATTTCAGGGCGCCGTACCAGCAAGCGAAATTGACGCTTTTGTCGCCAAGGTCGTCGAGCAAGGAGGCGGTGAAGTGGATGGCGGTCTGAACGACGCGCTAGAAGCCGCCCAAGAGATGTTGGACAACGGTGAAGCCGCAGATGCGGCGCAAACCTTTGCGGCGATTTTGGAAGAAGACCCCAACAGCGCGATTGCTTTTGCGGGTCTCGCAGCGTCCCATATCGCATTGGATGAGGTGGATGAAGCAGAAGCAATACTGAACGGCTTGCCCGCTGAAATTTCTGATGCTGTTGAATTGGAGGCGGTGCGCGCCCAGATTGAGTTGGCGCGTCAGGCTGCAAATGCAGGACCGCTAACGGAATTGCGCAACGCGGTCGCGGAAAATGCCGATGATCACCAAGCGCGTTTTGACTATGCGCAGGCCCTGCATGCCGATGGTAACGCCGAGGCGGCCATTGAGGAATTGCTAGAATTGTTCCGCCGCGATCGTGAGTGGAATGACGCTGCAGCCAAGGCGCAGTTGTTCACCATTTTTGATGCGCTCAAGGCAGAAGATCCGGTGGTTTTGAATGGGCGTCGTAGACTTAGCTCGATGATATTTGCCTAATTCGAAATTCGCGCTAGAATTTTCAGCATGTTCAAATCTGCTGATCTGCCTGATGTTTTGCCTGTCTTTCCATTGCCGGGCGCGCTGCTGTTGCCACGTGCTCGGTTACCTCTGCATATTTTCGAACCACGCTATCTGGCGATGTTAGATGATGTTCTGAAAGGGCCGAGCCGGCAAATTGCAATGGTGCAGCCAGTTCCAAATCAAGCCGATGACAGTGTTTTACACGGTGTTGGCTGCGCAGGGCGTGTGACTCATTTCACAGAAACTGAAGACGGCAGATACATGGTCACCTTGACGGGGGTTTCTCGTTTTCGCGTTGTCAAAGAAGTTTCTGGCTTCCAGCCCTATCGCCGTTGCCGCGCTGATTGGGGTGATTTTGCACGCGATTTGGGGCCTGCGGAACACGATGACCAGTTTCAGAGGGAAGGTTTTCTGACGCTATTACAGCGGTATTTTGAGGCGCAATCCCTTTCGACAGATTGGGACAATCTGCAAGAAGCTGACAACGAATTGCTTATAAATTCGCTATCGATGTTGCTGGATTTGCCACCGGAAGATAAACAAGCCTTGCTAGAGGCTTCCTCGTTGCAAGAGCGTCGTGAAACCCTGGTGACTTTGATGGAATACAGCGTAAGAGGCGGAAACGTCGAGGACCGGATGCAATGACCGAGAAACCAAAATTTGACCGCCGCATGTTAGACACTTTGATTTGTCCACAGTGCCAGGGGCTGTTAGAATACGACGCCAAACAGCAAGAGCTTGTTTCTAAAGGTGCCAATCTGGCTTTTCCAATTCGCAACGGCATCCCGATCATGTTGATCGACGAGGCACGCGATTTGTCCTAAGGCATCAGCGCATCAATTTGGGCAGTTCGCCGGTTAGCCCCGCGGCTTCTCTGATAAACCTGCGCCGTAGTCCGGGCATGGCATTGACCACACCCATTCCGATGTCACGCCCAAGTCGCAACAATGGGTTATCGTTGGAAAACAGTTTATTAGTCAGGTCTGTCGCGGCAACAAGCGTGGCGGTGTCAAACCTACGCCATTGCTCATAGCGGTCTAAAACCAGCGGTCCTGCGATGTCTTCGCCCCGTGATTTGGCCTCGCTGAGTACCTGAACCAAAGCCCCTACATCACGCAGACCAGCGTTTAACCCCTGGCCTGCGATGGGATGCATTCCATGTGCAGCATCGCCGACCAGGGCAAGCCGCTCGGCGACAAAGCGATTGGCGACGGACAGAGTTAAGGGATAGGAAAAACGGGCGCCTGCCAGAGAAATCCCCCCGAGAAAATCGCCAAACCTAGGCCGCAAGACATCAAGGTAATCCGCGTCACTTAAAGCCTGAATCGCCTTGGCGTTTTTATCAGTTTCACTCCAGACAATTGAGCTGCGATTGCCGGAAAGCGGCAAAATTGCCAAGGGCCCAGGCGGCATAAAGAATTGATGGGCGACCCCATCGTGCGGTTTTTCGTGATCGATGGCACAAACCAAAGCGGTCTGCCCATAGGCCCAGCCAGTCCGTTTAATGCCAGCTCGTTTCGCCACGCCACTTTGTCGACCATCACAGCCAACCAGCAACTTTGCATAAAGTGTTTTACCAGATGCCAGGCCGACTTCGACACCCTGGTCTGAAATCTTTTGGGCGACAACACTGTCTTCGGAAATCACCGAAATTCGATCTTCGTTCTGAACCGCATCCAAGAAAGCACGATATAGATAGCGATCTTCAAGCATGTAGCCCATCGGGCCTTCTTCAAGCTCGGCCTGATCAAAGTGCAAAAAGAAGGGAGAAGGCCCTTCTCCTGCGCGCCCATCGCTGACCTTAACGTGCAGCATGGGCTGTGCGTCCTGACTGACCGCAGACCAAACCCCAATTGCGTCCAAAAGGCGCTTTGACGCGAGGGCCAGGGCATATCCCCGCCCATCAAAATTGCTGTCAGCCCTGGCGCGAATCGGTCTTGCGTCGATCATGGTGACCGAAAAACCTGCTTGGGCCAGTCCAAGCGCAAGAGCGGGGCCGTTTAAACCACCGCCGGCAATTAAGATATCGCTGTCATAATTCATAGGTCTTACTATGCTTTTGGCTTCGGGATTGTCCATGCGTTGCATGGACGCTAACGTTCACAAATTGCATTTTGGAGAGCGACCATGTTTGATTGGCTAAAGATGAGCGCGGCAAAACTGGGTCGTAGCATTGGCGAAGGCGCAATTGATCCGGTTGCGTTGACGCAGGCTTTCCTTGGGGCAATCGATAGTCATGATCATGGGGCTAGAATATATGTAGAGGTCACGCGAGATCGAGCGTTGGCCGAGGCAGAAGCCGCAGCAGAGCGCGCCCGTGCGGGTGCGCGGCTTTCGGCATTGGATGGGGTACCCATAAGCTGGAAAGATCTGTTTGATTCCGCACATACCCCGACTCAAGCGGGTTCTGCGCTGCTCAAAGGTCGAACCCCCGACCGCGATGCTACGGTGTTGAAAACCGCTTCTCAACTGGGTTTGGTTTGTTTGGGCAAAACCCATATGTCTGAATTGGCCTTCTCGGGACTTGGCTATAATCCCGTCACCGAAACGCCACCCTGCATCAACGATTTGAATGCTGTTCCTGGGGGGTCTTCCTCTGGTACGGCGACGTCAGTTGCGTTTGGTTTGGCAGCGATTGGGATTGGGTCAGACACCGGTGGCTCGGTGCGTATTCCGGCCGCCTGGAACGATCTGGTTGGTCTAAAAACCACATGGGGGCTTTTGCCTGACGACGGTGTTGTGCCTCTCTGCAAAAAATTTGACACCGTTGGCCCGATTTGTCGCACTGTCGAAGATGCAGCGCTTTCCTTGGGTATCCTTGAAGGTAAATTAGCGGTCGATCTGGCAGGCAGCACTCTTAAGGGCAAACGGTTCGCCATATTGGAAACCGCCGCATTTGATGACGTGCGTGAGGCACCGCTTAAGGGATTTGACACTGCGATTGAGCGTTTCAAAGACGCGGGGGCAGAAATTGAGCGCTTTCAATCCCCCGAGGTTGCACGGGCACTATCGCTAAGTGCGCCGTTGTTTACAGCCGAGGCCTATGGTTTGTGGCGTGATGTGATCGAAGCAAACCCCGATTTGATGTTCCGCGAAATACTGGCGCGGTTTAGATCAGGAAGCGGGTTTTCCGGCCCCGATTATGTTTCCGCTTGGGCAGAATTGGAAGATTTACGCAAACGCTGGCACGCCCAAGTAGCGCGGTTTGACGCGGTTCTGTGCCCTACCGCGCCAATCTTGCCGCCCAACTTGAAACGTTTGGAAAATGATCACGACTATTATCTGACGGAAAACTTGCTGGCCTTGCGCAATACGCGCATCGGTAATTTGCTTGGCCTATGTGCCATCAGCTTGCCCACAGGTATTCCAAGCTGTGGTGTTATGATGATGGGCACGCCATTTGGCGAACAACGCTTGCTGCGGTTGGCTCATGCGGCAGAGCGAGCCTTGGTGTAAAGAGCTTGGCGCAAATGCCACAACCTTAGGGAATCTCCGGGTTTTTCTGGACGAAATGGCTTTGCTTGGCTAGGTTATCCACAAACGGGGCAAAATGATCCCGACAACTGAGGCAGTACTATATGTTCCCCGAGCGGTTTTCGAACCTTCCGGCTTATGCGTTTCCGCGCTTGCGGAGCCTTCTGGACTCTCATGAGCCCGGCGGTGATGTCGTACACATGACAATCGGCGAACCAAAGCACACTTTCCCCGATTGGGTCTCTCAGATTATTGCTGACAATGTCGCAGGGTTTAATCGCTATCCGCCAAACGACGGTACGCCAGAATTACAACAAGCGATTGCGGATTGGGTCAAGCGCCGTTTTGATGTCGCACTCGATCCTGCAACACAGGTTATGGCGCTCAATGGAACGCGCGAAGGGCTGTATAACGCCGCGATGGCGCTGTGTCCTGAGACAAAGAATGGCGAACCACCGCTGATCTTGCTGCCCAATCCATTCTATCAAGTCTACATGGTGGCGTCGATTTCTGTGGGGGCCGAACCGTACTTTTGCGCCGCGACGGCAGAGACTGGGTTTTTGCCAGACTATGCGTCGCTGCCCGAAGAGGTGCTGAAACGTGTGGCGATTGCCTATATTTGCTCGCCATCCAATCCACAGGGCGCTGTGGCCAACAAGGCTTATCTGACCAAATTGATTGCGTTGGCAGAGCAATACGATTTCAAAATTTTCGCTGATGAGTGCTATTCCGAAATCTATCGGGGTTCAGCGCCTGACGGAACGTTGGCTGTGGCCACAGAAATGGGCGCAGATCCCGAACGCGTTTTGATTTTTCACTCGCTTAGCAAGCGCAGCAATCTACCCGGATTACGGTCGGGGTTTGTTGCCGGTGGGCCAGAGTGTCTAAAGCGTATCAAACAACTGCGTGCCTATGCTGGCGCGCCTTTGCCTTTGCCCCTGCAGCGGGCGGCAGAAAAAGTCTGGGCAGATGAAGCGCACGTCAAAGAGAACCGCCGGCTCTATGCCGAAAAGTTTGAGATCGCGGATAAGATTTTTGCTGACATCCCCGGCTATACCAGCCCAGTTGCAGGTTTCTTTTTGTGGTTGCCGGTCGATGATGGCGAAACGGCTGCGCTGAAACTTTGGAAAGAAACAGGTGTGCGGGTGCTTCCAGGCGCATATCTCAGCAAAGACAGCAACGGGGACAATCCCGGCAAAGCATATATCCGGGTCGCTTTGGTGGCCCCAAAAAACAACGTTGAGGCGGCGCTGAAAACCATTCGCGCCTGTCTGTACGAATAAGTCGAGGTAAGAGATGGCATATCAGGCACGCGGTCGCGATCCGCTTCTGGACAGCAACATGCAGGCAGCGATTGAAAAGCGCGGCAAAGAGCTGATTGGCATTGCCCTTTTGTTGGTTGGTGCATTGGTCGCAATGATGCTCGCAACCTACACTCCTGACGATCCAAATTGGATTTTGGCTACAGATGCGCCGGTTCAGAATTGGTTTGGGCGGACTGGAGCAACGATCTCAGCAATGTTAATTTTGGTTTGGGGTTTCGGAAGTTGGGCAATTGTTCCTGTAGCCATTGCTTGGGGATTGCGCTTTGCCTTCCATCGCGGAGAAACTTTAGTCTGGCGTGCTATCTTTTCACCCATCGCATGGTTTTTGGGAGCTGCATATGCCTCTACATTAGTACCGCCTGAGGGTTGGACCGGCATTCAAGGACTAGGTGGATTTTTTGGCGATACGTTTGTTGGAGTAACTCTGAACATTCTTCCGATCAGTGCGCTGATAGGGTTAAAAATCATCTCTTTGGTACTCGGCCTGGGTACTCTTGCTCTGATCCTGTTTGTCATGGGGTTCACACGCCCAGAATTGAATTTTATTGGCCGTTTTCTATTGGTCGGGGTCATCATGAGCTATGCGTCGTTAATGACGCTACTTGGGCGTGGTGCCACTGGGGCCGTCAGCGCAGCGCAAACAATGCAAGCAAGACGAAACGAACGTCGCCTGCTGGCCCAAGAAGCCGCCGCAGCTGAGGCAGCCCATGCCGAACCTACGTCTAGCCCGAAGCGCATTCGTCATGCGCAGACCGAAGATCAGTATTCAAATGCATATGCAGAGCCCGATCCAGTGTTGGAAGAGGCCCCCAAATCGAGCCTTTTGGCCCGCGTTCCAAATCTTATAAAGCGCGCAGAGCCGATGCCAGAGCCGGAATTGATTGTTCAGGATAGCGTTGCCGATGTCCGTGATATGCCAGGCGATGATCGTATCAAAGCCAAAATTGCGGATGTCATCAAAAGCCGGGTGCGCAGCAATAAGCCAGTCTACGCACCAGATATCGCGCCTGTTACCAAAGGGTTGGGACGTGGACCACAACCGCTTGTTCTGCAGACACAAAGCGAAGGTGAACTGCCCGCGGAACCGCCATTGACGGCACCCGCAGCTGTGCCCATTCCCGCAGAGCCGCCTTTGACTGCACAGCCACAAACACAGGTGCCGACGCCCGAAGACTTTGGGCAAGCCGCCCCTTATGTTGAGGCAATCGAAGAGCCTGAAACGGCGACCGTTGTGCCGTTGCAGCGTGTGATGCCCCAGACACCTGCGCCGGCTGCACCGAAAATTCCTGTAGCAGAGCCGCGCAAAGTTGTTCAACATCAGCCGCGCAAGCAAGTACAGCCTTCTGCACGCGCCAAAGCCGAAGCTCAGCCTCAGCTGGCATTTGATGAAAAAGCAACGGCTTTTGAATTGCCACCTCTGAATTTGTTGGCCAGTGCTGATAGCATCGAGCGACGCCCACTTAGTGATGATGCGTTAGAAGAAAACGCCCGCATGCTGGAAACAGTATTGGATGACTATGGGGTTAAAGGCGAAATCGTTTCGGTCCGCCCAGGCCCTGTCGTTACAATGTACGAACTTGAACCCGCGCCGGGTCTGAAAGCCAGCCGTGTCATCGGGCTGGCTGATGATATCGCACGTTCTATGTCAGCGCTTTCAGCACGGGTCTCCACCGTGCCTGGTCGTTCTGTAATTGGTATCGAATTGCCAAATGATCACCGGGAAATGGTGGCCTTCCGCGAAATTCTGTCGTCGCGGGATTATGAATCAGGCAATCGCAAACTTCCGCTCGCCCTGGGAAAAGACATTGGTGGTGATCCAATTGTAGCCAACCTCGCGAAAATGCCTCACCTCTTGATCGCCGGGACAACGGGTTCGGGTAAGTCTGTGGCGATCAACACAATGATTCTGTCATTGTTGTACAAGTTGACCCCCGAAGATTGCCGCATGATCATGATCGATCCCAAAATGCTGGAATTGTCGGTTTATGACGGAATTCCGCACTTGTTGTCGCCCGTTGTGACGGATCCCAAAAAAGCGGTTGTTGCGCTGAAATGGACCGTTGGTGAAATGGAAGATCGCTATCGGAAAATGTCAAAAATGGGTGTGCGTAACATCGACGGCTATAACAGCCGCGTTGCAGATGCCCTGAAGAAAGGCGAGACCTTTAGCCGTACGGTGCAAACTGGTTTTGATGACGAGTCCGGTGAACCGGTCTTTGAAACCGAAGAGATCATTCCAGAAAAGATGCCGTATATCGTCGTTATTGTCGACGAGATGGCTGATTTGATGATGGTGGCTGGCAAAGAAATCGAAGCCTGCATCCAGCGTCTGGCGCAAATGGCACGTGCATCTGGCATTCACTTGATCATGGCGACGCAGCGCCCTTCGGTTGATGTTATCACTGGGACAATCAAGGCCAACTTCCCAACCCGTATTTCGTTCCAGGTGACGTCGAAAATCGACAGCCGCACGATTTTGGGTGAGATGGGCGCCGAGCAACTATTGGGCATGGGGGACATGCTGTATATGGCCGGTGGTTCAAAAATCACCCGTTGCCACGGCCCATTTGTCAGCGATGAAGAAGTCGAAGAAATCGTTAATCACCTTAAGAGTTTTGGTGAACCAGAATATGTCGGTGGTGTTGTGGATGGCCCCAAAGAAGGCTCAGCAGATAACATCGACGCTGTGCTTGGTCTGGGTGGCAACACAAATGGCGAAGACGCGCTGTATGATCAGGCCGTGGCCATAGTGATCAAGGACCGCAAGTGTTCGACGTCTTATATTCAACGCAAATTGGCGATCGGCTATAACAAGGCTGCGCGTCTGGTTGAGCAGATGGAAGACGAAGGTTTGGTTTCGGCAGCCAATCATGTTGGCAAACGCGAGATCCTTGTGCCCGAACAATGATTTGAGCAGATAAAGGCCGAAAATTGAATAAATCTAAGGGGGCGGGATGTAACCGCCCCTAATCTTTCCTAGGTTAAGTTTATGAAACCGATGAAACTGTTCTTGACCCCAGCCCTTTTGGTCCTGATGGCAACGCCGTCTTTGGCTGAAAAGCTATCACTTGACGAAATCTCTGCCTACTTGAACACGCTTAAGTCCGCAGAGGTGAGCTTTACGCAGATCAATGATGACAATTCAATTTCCACCGGGCGGCTATTGTTAAAACGCCCCGGGCGCGCGCGCTTTGAATATGACCCACCCGAGGCTGCCCTCGTCATGGCTGGCAGCGGGCAGGTGGCAATTTTTGACAAGAAGTCCAATGAACCCCCAGAAAACTATCCTCTGCGGCAGACACCTCTTTGGGTCATTTTAGAGCCGAATGTTGACCTGAAGCAACGCGATATGGTTGTCGCCCACAGCTATGATGGCACGGCCACTACCATAACGGCGCAGGACCCCAAACGCCCTGATTATGGGTCTATTGATCTGGTTTTCACTGGCGCGCCGGTAGAGCTGCGCCAATGGGTGATCAAAGATGGCAACGGTGGGGCGACCACCGTGATTCTGGGTGAAATGAACCAGAATGTTAAACTTGCAAACCGCCTGTTTAACATCGAACGATTGAAGACCCTTCGTGCGCCAAATGACGAAGATTAGGCAAAGAGAAAGAGCGCCGATGGCGCTCTGACTGTTTTATCGATAGCGACGACAGTTTGAGAGTTGGCGTTTATATGTCACCGATCGGTTGGCGACTTCGCCGGAAACGCGCACAAGCCATGCTTTATTGCGATAGGTGCCGCGTGCAAACCCTGTATGCCCCTCGTGATAGGCCAAGTATTGATTACGCGCATCGGTCAATGCGATGCCATTCTTTTCGCGGGTTTGGTTCATATACCAACCAATAAAGTCGGTTGCGTCGAAAATATCATCGCGGTCAGCGCCTCTACGCCCGGTGTCGCGCTTGTAGCCCTCCCAGGTTGCATCCAGCGCCTGCGAGTAGCCATATGCACTGCTTTGGCGACCCATCGGTAAAACGCCTAAGGCAAAACGCAAAGGGGTTCTGGCGTTCCCGACAAATTTGCTTTCTTGGTAAATCGTCGCCATTTGCACATGCGCTGGGACCTTCCAACGCCGTTCAGCGGCTTTAAAGGCGCGAGCGTATTTGGGGCGCTGCTTTAAGATCGAACATGCATCATTTAAATTTCTGGGCGCCGAGAAATTGCCTCCGCCGCAGGCCGCGACAAGGAGGAAAAGCAATAGGGCGCGAAAGGGTCTGCTCATAGGGCTCTCGCATATGTTGTTTTTCTCTATCATACGCGTAATTCGTGATTTTTGAAATCACAATACATCGGGTTTGCCGCAGGCTGTCAGCAAGACTTTGCCTGTGTGCGTCTGCTTGACTGTTATAAGGGCGTCCACAGTCTGTTTCCGCAAAAATGGCCGCAATAAATGGACAAAACCCCCTTGAAAGCGCTAGATTTGACGGGTAAGGGCTGCAACTTATGAACACATCACGCGCGAAATATCATCTTGGCCAGATTGTACGCCATAGAAAACACCCCTTTCGCGGGGTGGTTTTTGACGTAGACCCTGAGTTTTCAAATACCGAAGAATGGTATGACGCGATTCCCGAAGAGAGTCGCCCGACACGGGAACAGCCGTTTTACCATTTGCTGGCTGAAAATGATCAAAGCTATTACGTGGCCTATGTGTCCGAACAGAACTTGATTGCCGATTATTCAGGTGAACCGGTTGATCACCCTGATATCAGCGATTTGTTTGGCCCATTTGAAGACGGCCAATATCCGTTGCATTTCAACATGAACTAAAACAGGCCGTGTCTTTAGTACCCTAAAGCACAGCCGTCTTTGCGCGGATCAGACGCACCTTCTAGAACACCATTCTGATGGATTGTGATCGACTGAGCGCCGCCAATGGGAGACTCTGGTACTGTGATGTCGTGCCCCATCGTTTCTAGGGTTTGCATCACATTTGCCGCATAGCCTCTTTCGATGTTCAGTTTGCCATTTTCAAAAAAGCAGCGCGGCGCGTCGATTGCGGCTTGTGGCGATAATCCAAAGTCCAGCATGTTTGAAATAAGCCGTGCATGACCGGTGGATTGATATTGGCCTCCCATGACACCAAAAGGCATAATCGGTTTTCCAGCATCGGCAAGCATACCCGGAATGATAGTGTGCATTGGGCGTTTGCCTGCGGCTAGCATGTTTGGATGCCCCTCTTGTAGCGAAAACCCTGCTCCTCGGTTTTGAAACAGAATGCCAAATTTATCAGAAGCGATGCCAGACCCAAAGCTATGGAAAATGGAATAGATCAGCGAAACAGCCATGCGATCTTGGTCAACAACCGTGATGTAAACTGTGTCCTTGTGAACATCCTCTGCCAGAGATGTCGTGGGGGTCATCGCATTTTTCGGGTCTATCAGCGCAGCAAGTTGCTTGGCCAGGCCCTCTGACAACATATGGTCAAGTCGGGTAGTGTGGTTGGGATCTGCCATGAAGCGGTTACGCGTGTCATAGGCTAGTTTTGTGGCTTCGGTTTCGATATGGGCGCGCATCGCTCCGAAAGGATCCATCGATGCGATGTCAAAGTGCGAGAGAATATTGAGAAGCAAGATTGCCGTTGCACCCTGCCCATTAGGTGGATGTTCGAATAAAATGCGTGTTTTGTAACGCCCTGATATCGGTGTAGTTGCAAAGGAGGCCGCGGTCTCAAAATCCTCAAGTGTATGTACGCCGCCAAGCGCTTGTAGGCTCTGCACCATGTCATCGGCAACTTCGCCGCAATAAAATCCATCGTGACCCTGTTGCGCGATGCGACGCAGCACTCTGGCCTGACCAGGCGCGCGGAAAATCGCACCGGTATTGGCAGGTGCACCATCAATCAGATAATGAGATCTGGCATTTCCTTGCAGAAATTGTGCGGCATTTGTCCAGTCATGCGCAACGCGAGGGGCTACAGGCACGCCAGTCTCTGCATAATCGATGGCGGGGGCCAGTATCGCCTCTAATCCCAATTTGCCCCATTCTTCAGACAGCTTGCAAAAAGCTGCAACTGCAGTGGGTATAGTAACAGCGTCGGCACTGTGGGTTGGAACCGCAACATGACCCTTGGCCCGCAAGGCAGCTGCAGAACTATTTTTGGGCGCTGTTCCTGATCCATTATGCGCCAAAATTTCATCAGATCCAGCCGGTGAAAACAGCGCAAAACAGTCTCCGCCGATACCCGTCATTTGCGGCTCGCAAATGCCAAGCAGGACTGCCCCAGCAATCGCGGCATCCATCGCGTTTCCACCCTGGCGTAAAACTCCTATCGCAGCCTGCGCGGCAAGTGGGTGCGAAGTTGCGCACATTCCATTTTGGCCAAACACCTCTGACCGACCTGGAGAGTGAAAATCGCGCATCTTGTCTGTCCTTGCTTGTGATAGCTAAAACTTATGCGTGAAAACTCAATTTGCCAATCGCTCTATTTGGAAATGATAATTGGAATACGGTAAGTGACGTGATTAATGTGATCTTTGCGCAAATAGGTTAGGTTTTCAGCCAAAGCGTGCACAAGTGACCAGCCCCATCCGCCCTCTGGCATCTTATGAAGTGGTCGGTTTATGTTTGGCGGCAAACCTAGTGGCAACGTGCCGTTGGGCATTGCTGTACCATTGTCGCGGATATGAAATTGCAGCACCGATTTACCAGTCCTGCATTCAATGCAAAACCAGCCATCTGGCCTGTGGCCAATGCCGTGTTCGACAATGTTGTTTAAAATCTCCGCCAATACGATTTCCATAGAGGAGACGGTAAGTTTATTGATGCCGGTCGCGTGTAATTCACTCCGAAAGACGCACAGTGCTTTGCGCACATCAGCAATCTGAGCATGAGGAAGGGAATGGTAGTTTATTGTGGCGATTTTTGGCATGCGGATTTTTTCTAAAGCCTAACAAAACTTGGTCGCATCTGGCTAGGCGCTCAACGCGATATCCAATGTGCCGTAGATGGTAAAAACTGTATCCATGCGCGTAAGTTGAAACACTTTTTTAACTGCTTTTGACAAGCCGACCAATTCAAACGGACGGGCTTCGCCATTTTGTTTCATCGCACCCACAATGGCACCAAGGCCACTGGAATCAACAAATTCCACCTGTGTCATGTCCAAAATAATCCGGTCTGACGCGACCTCTGTTTCAACGCGCATCGCCTCTTTGAATTGCAACGCAACAGATGCGTCAATGCGATTGGCTAGAATTGTGATCACAAGATCAGGTCCTTGGAAATTGCTTGATAACTTCATATTTACCCTCATTTTCTATGGCCATACCGAGAAAATACGCAGAAATTGTTACCATTCCGTGAGCGACGCCACGTCGTTTCCTTGTGACCATTCCCAAGTGAAACCGAGGTGCTTAAGACATAACGCAACGCAAAGCTATTGGCGCTGCTGACATCGCCAAAGCAAGTTTTTGACCAAGAGGCATGACATGAAATCAGTAATAATCGCAGGCGCGTCCCGGACACCGATGGGTGGTTTTCAAGGTGTTTTTGATGGTGTCGAAGCGTCTACTTTGGGCGGGGCTGCGATTGCAGCCGCGTTGAAAGATGCCAGGGCAACGACTGCAGATGAAGTTTTGATGGGTTGTGTTTTGCCTGCGGGTCAGGGGCAGGCTCCAGCGCGCCAAGCTGGCTTCAAAGGTGGACTGGGCGAAGAAGTTCCAGCAACGACGCTGAACAAAATGTGTGGCTCAGGCATGAAAGCGGCAATGATGAGTTTTGATCAGATTGCTCTGGGTCATGCTGATGTGATGATTGCAGGCGGCATGGAGAGCATGTCAAACGCGCCTTATGTTTTGCCAAAGATGCGAGGCGGCGCGCGATTGGGCCATCAGCAAGTGCTCGACCATATGTTTCTAGATGGTCTAGAAGATGCCTATGACAAGGGACGACTGATGGGCACCTTTGCCGAAGATTGTGCAGAATCCTTTCAGTTTACGCGCGAAGCGCAAGATGAATACGCGTTGAAATCTTTGTCCAATGCGCTTGAAGCGCAAAAATCGGGGGCCTTTGACGGCGAAATAGCGGCTGTAAGCCTTAAGACCCGCAAAGGTGAGGTTGTTTTTGTCGAAGACGAGCAGCCCGCCAAGGCCCGTCCGGAAAAAATTCCAGCATTGAAACCCGCGTTTCGCAAGGAGGGTACAGTGACGGCGGCCAATTCTTCATCCATCTCAGACGGCGCAGCTGCTTTGGTGGTCGCTTCTGAGGACGTGGCGCATGAACGTGGCATGAATATCCGAGCGCGGATAGTGGGACACGCTTCACACGCGCAGGCCCCAAATCTGTTTACCACTGCACCGGTTCCAGCAGCCCAGAAACTGCTCAAAGCAATCGGTTGGACAAAAGAAGACGTTGATCTTTGGGAGATCAACGAGGCCTTTGCAGTGGTTCCGATGGCCTTTATGCATGAAATGAATTTGTCGCGCGACATTGTGAACGTAAACGGTGGCGCATGTGCGCTTGGGCATCCTATTGGGGCCTCTGGAGCACGTATCATGGTGACATTGTTGAACGCCCTGGAAAAGCGTGGACTAAAGCGTGGTGTTGCAGCCATCTGTATTGGTGGTGGCGAAGGTACGGCCATCGCGATAGAGCGGGCCTAATTCTCGGTTGACCCTGGTAGCAATTGGCTGGCATTTAACCGCTCTATTAATTGGAGCTTCAAATGCCAGTGAATTATGACGACCTAAAAAACTCTGTTAATGCGCTCACGCACGGCGAAAATGACTTGGTGTCTTTGATGGCCACCGTTGCTTGTGAAGTGCACCATTCAGACTCCCGGTTTAACTGGACAGGGTTTTACCGCGTAGTGGCACCAGAATTGTTAAAGATTGGCCCCTACCAAGGCGGACACGGTTGTCTTGTTATCCCCTTTTCACGCGGCGTTTGTGGTGCAGCTGCGCGCACGGGCGAGATTCAAATTATTCAGGATGTCGAGGCATTCGCTGGGCATATTGCCTGCTCGACGACGACGCGCTCAGAGTTGGTCTTGCCGGTTCACAATAGTGCGGGCCAGCTCTTGGGCGTTTTTGATATCGATAGCGATCTTCCTGATGCGTTTTCCGAGAAAGATGCAAAACACTTGTCTGCGATTCTTGCCGAGGTCTTTCAGAACGTCGCTGGGCCAGCCCTTCAGAGCTGAATTTTTCTAAAAAAACGACAAGATTTCTGCGAAATACGCGAGCGGCAGCAGCGCGTGAAAATTTTGTTTGATTTTTCACCTAAATTGCCCATCATGAAAAAGTAACCAATTTTTTCACGAGACGGTAGGCGATCATGCTGCATAGTGACTTGGCCAAGGCAAAAACCTTAGGTGTCGATCTTCGAGCATTGCGAAAAGCGCGGGGTTTGACACTCAGCGATCTTGCCCAAATGCTCGGGCGGTCCGTTGGTTGGGTCAGTCAGGTCGAGCGGGACAAATCAGAACCCTCAATTTCAGATTTACGGGCCATAGCAAAATGTTTGGATGTGCCGGTCTCGATTCTATTTGGCCAGCAAAGCGCCCCTGCGCAAGAACAAGGCTATGTGGTGCGAGCACACGCCCGACGGGCGATGGGCCCTGGTGAAGAAGGGCTAACAGAAGAGTTATTATCTCCTGATCTTACCGATGATTTTGAGATGGTTCATTCGACCTTTCAGCCCCATTCAGTGATGCAATCTCAGGCAAAGCGACCAACGCAGGAAGTTGGATATATCATCTCAGGAAAGCTCGACCTGCTCATCGGTGATCAAGAATTCACAGTGGGGCCGGGGGATAGTTTTCGTATACGCGGAGAGACGTATCGCTGGATGAACCCCTATGACGACGCGGCTGTGGCCATTTGGGTTATCGCGCCGCCTGTTTACTGAAGAAACGCAAACCTTTGGGGCAACGTGCCCTGCAAATATTGAAATCTCGCTGCCTTTGGCAGCCCGTATCGGTGGTGTGATGCCACTTTTCTTGGAGGTCAAATGTCTAATTTTCCCAGCACGGCACGTGTTGTCATTATTGGTGGCGGAGCCATCGGCGTGTCTACACTGTATCATCTGGCCAAAGCGGGCTGGACCGACTGTGTCTTGTTAGAAAAGAACGAGTTGACCGCAGGGTCAACTTGGCACGCCGCGGGCAACTGCCCAAATTTTTCCGCTTCTTGGGCAGTTATGAACATGCAGCGCTATTCGTTAGAGATGTATCGGACGTTGGCAGACGACGTTGACTATCCGATGAATTATCATGTTACGGGTGCTTTGCGCTTGGGGCACACCAAAGAACGGATGCAAGAATTTGAACGCGTCGCTTCCATGGCGCGCTATCAAGGCTTGGAAATGGATATGATGACGCCAAAAGAGGCGCTTGATTACTATCCATTTATGGAGACACACGATTTAGAAGGTGTCCTATGGGACCCTCTGGACGGCGATATTGATCCGGCGCAGCTGACGCAGGCGCTTGCCAAAGGTGCACGTGATCTGGGGGCGAATATCCAGCGGTTTTGCCCAGCCACAGGTGTCAGCCGCGAAGCCGACGAATGGGTTGTGCATACGGAAAAAGGCGACATCAAGTGCGAGTTTGTTGTGAATTGCGCAGGCTATTATGCAAAACGAGTTGGCGAGTGGTTTAAGCCCTTCGGTGGACGCGATGTGCCTTTGACTGTTATGTCTCATCAGTACTTTCTGACTGAGGAAATTCCCGAAATTGAAGCCTGGACCAAAGAAAACGGTCGCAAGCTGCCTATGGTTCGTGATGTTGATAGTTCTTATTATCTACGTCAGGACAAACATGGTTTGAACCTTGGGCCCTACGAACGAAACTGCAAAGCGCATTGGGTGACCTCCGAAGACCCGATGCCAAAAGACTTTAGTTTTCAGTTGTATCCTGACGATCTTGACCGGCTGGAATGGTATATTGAGGACGCGATGGGACGGGTGCCGTTGCTTGGTACATCAGGCGTTGGCCGCGTGATCAATGGGCCAATCCCCTATGCGCCAGATGGTTTGCCGATGATGGGGCCAATGCCCGGTGTCAAAAATGCATTTGAGGCACATTCCTTTACATTTGGCATTGTGCAGGCCGGGGGCGCTGGCAAGACAATGGCCGAGTGGATCATCGAAGGTGAAACCGAATGGGATATGTGGGCGGTTGATAGCCGGCGTTATACGGCACATGCCGATTTTGATTTCTGCCTGAACAAAGCGCTTGAAACCTATGGTCATGAATATGCGATGCATTTCCCACATCACGAATGGCCAGCCGCCCGTAACAAAAAACTGTCCGCAAATCATGATCGTCTAGTTGCTGATGGCGGGCAGATGGGTGCCTATAATGGCTGGGAACGTGCCAATTGGTTCGCCAAAGACGGGGATGACACTTCTGAGGCCGCCACTGAGACATGGGATCGCAATGGCCCATGGGCGGCGCGTGTTAAAGAAGAAGTAGAAGCGGTGCGTGACGGTGTCGGCGTCATCGATATGTGTGGTTTCTCGCGTTTTAGCTTAACGGGCCAGGGTGCCGCTGAATGGCTTCGCACGCAAGTTGCTGGTGCTTTGCCTAAAGTTGGCCGTATGAACCTTGTTTATTTTGCGGATTCGCGTGGGCGTATTGTCACAGAAATGTCATGCATACGGCACGAAGACGATAGGTTTACGCTGATGACCGCAGCTGTTGCGCAATGGCACGACTTTGAATTGCTATGGCGCAACCTGCCTAATGGCTTGGAATTGGTGGACTTGTCAGACAGCCACACAACCATGCTGGTGACCGGTTCGAAAGCACGCAACCTCTTTGAAAAAATTTCAGATGCGGACCTGTCTTTGGGGTGGCTAAGCCATCAGTCGGCAGAAATTTCTGGGCGGGCCTGTGCAATGGCACGTGTTTCTTTTGTCGGAGAGCTTGGTTGGGAAGTACATTGCCATGTCGACAGTGCCGCAGCGATTTATTCTGCTGTGCGCGAGGCAGGAGCAACTCCGTTTGGTATGTTTGCCCTAGATTCAATGCGCATCGAAAAAGGCTATCGTACTTGGAAAGGCGATCTGTCAAGCGACTATTCTTTGCTTGAAGGCGGCCTTGAACGTTTCGTTCGCCTTGAAAAACCACAAGATTTTCCTGGAAAATCTGCCCTTCAGGCCGAAGCAAAGGCGGGCGCAAAGAAGGGGTTTGTGACCTTGCTGGTTGATGCCGGAGACGCAGATGCGCCCTATATGTCCACCATCTGGAAAAATGGTGAAGTTGTCGGTGAGACAACGTCAGGAAATTTCGGGTACCGTGTGAATAAATCCATTGCGCTGGGCGTGGTGCGTGCAGATCTGATGGCAGCGGGCACAGAACTTGAGGTCGAGATATTCGGACAAAGGTGTCGCGCAACTGTTCAGGTCGATGCACCGCTTTGGGACCCTGCAAACGAGCGATTACGCGAATGAAAATAACGGAACCCCATCCTAACTGGCACATAGACATAATTGTTGCCGATGGCTTCGTTCTGACCGAGATGGCCGCCGTGGTCGACACGCTGCGTATTGCCAACCGGGTTAGTGCGTTGCCGCCATTTGGGTGGACTTACCGTTCAAAAGACGGAGGCGTCGTAGCGGCAAGCTGCGACGCATTTGTGCATACAGAGCCATATACAAATAGACCTGACGCGAATTATGCTTTCGTGATTGGAAACTCTAATCCCGATTGTCCGGCGTTGGCGCTTGGATCGGTTATCTCGTCCTATACATGCCGCCAGGGACAGGTTTTTTTACTTGCCGAAGCTGCCAGCCGGTACATCAAAGACAGTGGAACCGATGCCTCGGTCTTTACAACGCATTGGGAAAACGCTGAATTCTTAAAAGAGCGCTCGCGACACCTTGAACCAAACACCGCCATTGCTTCGGAGCACGGCGGCGTCATCACCTGTGCCGGCATGGAGACCACGGTTGATGTGTCATTGGCGCTGATTGGTCGGCATGTTTCGTCGGCCACCAAGTTGACCGTCGCCAACATTTTACTGCACGACAAGATCCGTGATTTCTCTACGCAGCAACCCTTCTCTGGGACCAAAGGTACCAGCACGGGTGATCGGGACCTGGATCAGTGTATTGAAATCATGCAAGCCAATTTTGAAGATCCGTTGCCCATTGGCGAGCTTGTCGGCGTGATGGGCATGTCTAACCGTTCACTTGAGCGCAAATTTAAATCTCATTTGGGGACCACACCGAATACCTTCTACCGAGAACTCCGCCTTGCAAAAGCTAATAATCTCTTGGTGAATACCAATATGACTGTGCGCGAAGTTGGCCTGGCATGCGGGTTTTCTAATGGATTTTCGGGCCTTTACAAAAGCGTGTATGGAATGACACCTCTGGCTTTGCGAAAGCGTCGCCGCGCAAGCTAGATTGTGTAACCGCTGACAGTCCAAATGGTGCAATTTCCGACATACGTGTCGAAAATCAGGCATTCTGTCCCGCTTCCCGATGTCAGTCTGTCGGTGAATAGATTCTTTTGGAGTGAGCGTAATGAGCAACATACCTACCAAAGCGCGTGTCGTTATCGTCGGGGGTGGCGTTATTGGGTGCTCTGTCGCCTATCACTTAGCAAAAAAGGGCTGGACTGACATTGTATTGCTGGAGCGTAAACAACTGACGTCAGGCACAACATGGCATGCCGCTGGCTTGATTGCGCAGCTGCGCGCAACCAAAAATATGACCAAACTCGCAAAGTACAGCCAAGAACTCTATGGCACACTAGAAGCGGAAACAGGCGTTGCAACGGGATTTAAGCGAAACGGGTCTATCACTGTTGCGTTGACCGAAGAACGCAAGGAAGAAATCTATCGTCAGGCTGCCATGGCCCGCGCCTTTGGCGTCGAGGTCAACGAGATCTCTAACGAACGCGTTTTGGAACTTTATCCGCACATAAATCTTGAAGGCATCAAGGCCGCTGTGCATCTGCCGCTGGATGGGCAGGGGGACCCTGGCAACATTGCATTGGCCTTGGCAAAAGGGGCCAAACAGCGCGGCGCATTGATCAAAGAGCGCACAAAAGTCACAGGCTTTGTCAAGGAGGGCCCTAAGGTAACGGGCGTTGAATGGCAATCGGATGACGGGGCGGAAATTGGTACTATCGAGTGTGATATGATCGTGAACTGCGGTGGCATGTGGGGCCGCGAAGTTGGTAAAATGGCGGGCACTAGCGTTCCACTTCAGGCCTGCGAGCACTTCTATATTGTCACTGAAAACATTGACGGCATGACGCAATTGCCAGTATTGCGCGTGCCGGATGAATACGCGTATTACAAAGAAGATGCGGGCAAAATTTTGCTGGGCGCTTTTGAACCAGAGGCCAAGCCTTGGGCCGTCAATGGCATTCCAGAAAACTTTGAATTTGACCAATTGCCCGAAGATTTTGATCATTTTGAACCGATTCTAGAGATGGCTGTAGACCGTGTTCCGTTGCTCGCCGAGGCCGGAATACACACTTTTTTCAACGGACCGGAATCGTTTACGCCAGATGACGCCTATCATCTGGGCCTGGCACCAGAAATGGAAAATGTCTGGGTGGCGGCTGGCTTCAATTCGATCGGTATTCAGTCTGCAGGTGGCGCTGGAATGGCGCTTGCAGAGTGGATGGACGCTGGTGAAAAGCCGTTTGATCTTGGCGATGTTGACATCAGCCGTATGCAGCCGTTCCAGAGCAACGCCCAATATTTGAAAGAGCGGTCCAAAGAAACACTCGGCTTGCTTTTCAAAGACCATTTTCCATTCAAACAGAAAGAAACTGCACGTGGCGTGCGTCGTTCGCCAGTCCATCATCATTTGCTAGAGCGTGGTGCTGTGATGGGTGAATTTTCCGGCTGGGAACGTGCAAACTGGATCGCCGAACCGGGGCAAAAAGCCGAATACCAATACAGTTGGAAGCGGCAAAATTTCTTTGCAAATGTCGCTAAGGAACACCGTGCAATCCGTGAAAACGTCGGCATGTATGACATGTCGTCATTTGGCAAAATCCGCGTGGAAGGCAAAGACGCAACTGCCTTTATGAACTATATAGGCGGTGGACAATATGACGTTCCAGTTGGCAAGATTGTCTATACGCAATTTCTAAACCAAACCGGTGGAATCGAAGCTGATGTGACCGTGACTAGGTTAAGCGAGACGGCTTATCTTGTGGTGACCCCTGCAGCGACCCGCCTTGCTGACCAAACATGGATGCGGCGCAACCAGGGGAATTTCAATGTAGTTATTACCGATGTGACCGCTGGCGAAGCTGTCTTGGCGGTGATGGGCCCCAATTCTCGCAAACTGCTTGAAATGGTAACACCCAACGATTTTTCCAACGCGGTCAACCCGTTTGGCACTGCTCAAGAAATCGAACTTGGAATGGGCTTAGCCCGCGTTCATCGCGTTACTTATGTCGGCGAGCTTGGTTGGGAGGTCTATGTGTCCTCAGACATGGCTGGCCATGCGTTTGAAACCCTATGGCAGGCCGGTGAATCCATGGATCTTAAATTGTGTGGCATGCACATGATGGACACGGCGCGTATAGAAAAAGGCTATCGTCATTTCGGACATGATATCACTTGCGAGGATCATGTGATCGACGCGGGGCTTGGATTTGCGGTTAAGACCGACAAACCTGATTTCATTGGTCGTGGTGCTGTTCTGGACCGCAAAGAAAGCGGCCCACAAAGCCGAATGCTACAGTTCAAATTAGCGGATTCGGAGCCACTGTTGTATCACAACGAACCGATTTTGCGGGATGGCGAAGTCGTCGGATACTTGACGTCTGGGGCTTATGGGCATCACCTTGGTGCTGCAATTGGGCTGGGTTATGTGCCTTGCGCCGGTGAAAAGCCAGCCGAACTGCTAGCCTCGCAATTTGAAATTGATGTGATGGGCACACGGGTCAAAGCAGAAGCATCTTTGAAGCCCTTGTATGACCCAACGTCGGCGCGCGTAAAAGCTTGATTTGCCTAAGACTTAATTGGCCCTTCTGGGCGGTATTTATCCATGACCCGGTCAAGCAATTCATTTGTTATGGCCGGGTTTTCTGTTTGGAGACAAGGCAGTAATTGGGCTTTGTTTGTGCGTTGTCTGTCACCATTTGGCTGATGGTCTGGCGCTGGCCTAACATTTTCAAAGCAACGCTTAAAGACCTGCTCTGGTACCGTTAAATCAACGGAAATCTCTTGGGTAGGGCGATGCCCGCGTTCCAGCGTAGCAGAGGTCGCCACAGAGGCCAGGCTAAGGCCGCCCATGATCATTACAGCGGCATAGGGTAACAGTTTCATCACAGCATCCATTCTTGTTGTAGCTGTTAAACGGCGCTCACAATTTTTTCCGTCGCCCATCACGAAAAATCATAGGTTGGCTGACTATTATTTGCGGCACAGCCTGTCATACAGGCGATAGTCGAGGAAACATTAATGACCAAAACATCCGCACCTTCAGTCAATCAAGACTCTCCCCAGGGGCTTGTTCTGGCGGTCATGGCTTACGTGTTGTGGGGGTTTTTACCACTCTATCTGAAAATGCTAGACCACGTTTCGCCAGCCGAAGTAGTGGCGCATCGGGTCATCTGGTCGATTCCTGTTGCGGCGGCTGTTCTGATTCTTATGCGCCGGACCGACACATTGCGTGTCGCCATTCAAAACCCACGCATGTTGGGAATGGCCTGTTTGACGGCGGTGCTGATCTCCTTGAATTGGGGCATCTACGTCTATTCAATATCTGTTGGCCGAGTCGCCGATGCTGCATTAGGGTATTACATCAATCCGTTGTTTTCGATGTTTCTGGGCGCAGTGCTTTTGGGAGAAAGACCAAATCGCCCGCAGGTAATCGCCATCGTTCTGGCGGCGATTGCTGTTTTGATTTTGTTTGTTTTGGCCGCGCGCCCCCCCTGGGTACCTCTTGGCTTGACTGTTTCTTGGGGCTTTTATGCCTATTTCAAAAAATCGCTTCCCATTGGTCCGAATCAAGGGTTCTTGCTAGAGGTTTTGATCCTATCGGTGCCCGCGGTTTTCTATATAGTCTATCTTTCGATTGTCGGCGGCGGCAACTTTGCTTCTGTGCCAACGGATACCTTACTGTTGTTGGGATGTGGTGTTGTGACGGCTGTACCGCTTTTGCTCTATGCAAATGGGGCAAAGAAAATACGGCTCTCGACCGCCGGTATTTTGCAATACATTGCGCCAAGTATGATTTTCATCTTTGCGGTCTTTGTGTTTGGTGAAGAGATCGACTTTGGGCGAAAAATTGCATTTCCGCTGATCTGGCTGGCCCTTATCATTTACTCAAGCGCGATGCTGCGAGACATGCGCAAGACCTAATCTTGTTTGCTTCGGTGCAACAGGCTATCAGCGCGCATGAGCCAAATAACCCCATATGATCCGCCTTTAGATCCGCTAGAAATTTTGCACGAAGACCGCGACATCGTAGTGGTCAACAAACCCGCTGGCCTGCTGTCTGTTCCTGGCCGCGGCGCGCATTTGGCCGATTGCCTTTTGACACGGCTGCAATCTGCATTTCCAGATGCATTGCTGGTGCACAGGCTGGATCGTGACACCTCGGGCATCATTGTTTTTGCGCTCACACCGCATGCGCAGCGTAATCTTTCCATGCAATTTGAGAAACGCAGTACAAAGAAAACCTATGTGGCGCGGCTGGAGGGTCTGTTAGCGCCTAAAACGGGTACAGTTGATCTGCCGTTGATTGTGGACTGGCCCAACCGTCCCTTGCAAAAGGTTTGCCAAGAGACGGGCAAACCTGCGCTCACAGATTGGCGTGTCCTACGTCAGGGTGACGGGGAAACACGTGTGCGCTTATCACCCAAAACTGGCCGCAGCCATCAATTGCGCGTGCATATGCTGGCTTTGGGTCACGTCATTCTTGGAGACCCGCTTTATGCAAAGGGACGCGCATTAGAGCATCCGCGCCTAATGCTGCATTCTGAAGAGTTGCGCATCAAGCATCCGGAAAACGGTAAAGGCTTGTCCTTTCGGTCAAAAGCAGACTTTTGACATAGCAATTCCGTGCTAGATCAGGCTTGACCTGACCTAAATTCGGTTCACTGTGGGCAGACTAGAATATCGTTAATCCAATTTTGGAGAATGCCCATGGGACTAAGAATTAATGACGTTGTGCCGGATTTCACGGCGGAAACCGACCAAGGAGAAATCTCGTTCCATGATTGGATCGGGGAGTCTTGGGCAATTTTATTCTCACACCCCAAGGATTTCACACCCGTCTGTACCACCGAGTTTTCGGCCGTCGCGCAGTTGGCCGATGAATGGGCGAAGCGTGGCACCAAGGTTATTGGCGTTTCCGTGGACGGTGTCCAAGAGCACAAGGGCTGGAAGAAAGATATCGAAGCCTATGGCAATGCTCCTGCAGGCTTTCCAATCATCGCAGATGGGGAACTGAAGGTTTCAAAGCTATTTGATATGTTGCCTGCCGAAGCATATTTGCCTGATGGCCGCACGCCCGCTGATAGCGCAACTGTGCGATCGGTCTTCATCATCGGCCCTGATAAGCAGCTCAAGCTATCAATGACCTATCCCATGACGGTGGGCCGCAATTTTGCTGAGATTTTACGCGCGCTAGATGGTCTGCAAATGTCCAGCAAAGGCGTGGCAACTCCTGCGAACTGGGTGCCAGGCGAAGACGTGATTATTCCGCCAACTGTCAGCAATGAGGACGCTAAGGCAAAGTTTGGCGAATTCGAAACAATCTTTCCCTACCTGCGCAAAACCAAAGCACCGAATTGAAATAAAAAAGCCCCGCACTATGCGGGGCTTTTCATTACATTAGAAAATCTGAAGTTTAGCTTTCAGTCTTTTCTTTTTTCTCAGCAACGATCTCTTCGCCAGTTTCCTGATCGACGATTTTCATCGACAGGCGTACTTTGCCACGATCGTCAAAGCCCAGCAGCTTAACTTTCACTTCTTGACCTTCTTTCAGAACGTCAGATGGGTGGTTCAAGCGGCGGTTTTCGATTTGGGACACGTGGACAAGGCCATCGCGTTTACCAAAGAAGTTCACGAATGCACCGAAGTCGACAATCTTAACAACTTTACCAGTATAAACCGCGCCTTCTTCTGGCTCTGCCACGATAGAGTGGATCATGTCATAGGCTTTCTTGATCGACTCGCCGTTTGGCGATGCAATCTTGATGACGCCTTCGTCGTTGATGTCGACCTTTGCGCCAGACACTTCGACGATTTCACGGATCACTTTACCGCCAGAACCGATAACCTCACGGATTTTGTCCGTTGGTATGTTCATCGTTTCGATGCGAGGTGCGTGCACAGAGAAGTCAGAGGTGCCAGACAGAGCTTTGTTCATCTCTTCCAAGATGTGTAAGCGACCGTCTTTCGCCTGTGCCAGTGCTTTTTCCATGATCTCAGGTGTAATACCTGCAACCTTGATATCCATTTGCAATGACGTGATGCCGTTTTCGGTACCAGCCACTTTAAAGTCCATGTCACCTAGGTGATCTTCGTCACCCAAGATGTCGGTTAGGATCGCATAGTCGCCATCGTCTTCCAGGATCAGACCCATCGCAACGCCCGCAACTGCGGATTTCAGCGGTACGCCTGCGTCCATCATGGACAAAGAGCCACCACAAACGGACGCCATCGAAGATGAACCGTTGGATTCAGTGATCTCAGAAACAACACGAACTGTGTAAGGGAAGTCGGTTGCCGCTGGCAGAACTGCCTGCAACGCGCGCCATGCCAGTTTACCGTGACCGATTTCGCGACGGCCTGGGCCACCCACACGACCAACTTCACCCACAGAGTATGGAGGGAAGTTATAGTGCAGCATAAAGTTGCTACGGAAGTTACCGTGCAATGCGTCGATGATTTGTTCGTCGTCGCCGGTACCCAGAGTGGTTACAACCAAGCCCTGTGTTTCGCCGCGTGTGAACAATGCAGACCCGTGTGTACGTGGCAAGAAGCCAGTTTCAGCAGAGATTGCCCGAACCGTGTCTGTCGCACGACCGTCGATACGTTTGCCAGTTTTGACAACGTCACCGCGCAGAATGCTTGCTTCAAGCTTTTTCAATGCAGAACCCAGGTTCGCATCGTCAAGTTGCTCTTCGCTCAATGCAGCTTTGATCACGTCACGTGCCGCGGAAACAGCTGCAGTGCGCTCTTGCTTGTCGGTCAAAGCAAAAGCCGCGCGCATTTGGGTTTCGCCTGCTGCTTTAACCGCTTCGTACAAATCAGCATAGTCAGGTGCTGCGAATTCAAACGGCTCTTTTGCAGTCTCTTCGGCCAGATCAATGATCAGGTCGATAACTGGCTGGATTGCCTCGTGCGCAAACTTAACCGCACCCAGCATTTCTGCTTCGGTCAGTTCGTAGGCCTCGGATTCAACCATCATGACGGCATCTTTGGTACCAGCCACAACCAGATCAAGACGTTGATCAGGGTTGTTGCGCAGGTCCTGCATGTCGTCAACTTGTGGGTTCAGAACGTATTCACCCGCTTCGAAACCAACACGTGCTGCTGCGATTGGACCCATGAATGGGGCACCGGAAATGGTCAGCGCAGCAGAAGCCGCGATCATCGCAACCATGTCTGGGTCATTGACTAGGTCGTGTGACAATACAGTACACATGACCAGAACTTCGTTTTTGAAGCCATCCACGAACAGCGGGCGGATCGGACGGTCGATCAGGCGGGCTGTCAGTGTTTCTTTTTCAGTTGGGCGCGCTTCGCGCTTAAAGAAACCGCCAGGTACTTTACCTGCGGCATAGTATTTCTCTTGGTAGTGCACAGTCAGAGGGAAGAAATCCTGACCAGGCTTTTGCGTCTTGGCAAACGTCACGTTGGCCATAACACGGGTTTCGCCCAAAGTGGCGATTACAGTGCCGTCTGCTTGGCGGGCCACTTTACCCGTTTCCAGTGTGAGGGTCTCTTCGCCCCACTGCATCGACTTCTTACATTCGTTGAACATCATCGTATCCTAATTGGAAGCACTCCCGGCCCTCCGGGTCTCCCGTTTACATGGCGGCCCCATTGCCGCCGACCCCTTCTATCTTTCTTTGAAGTGCCGGGGTCCCAGCACAACGTCTCAGATACCCCCGCGCATACAGGAAAACGGCCTAACTTGGAATAGCGATTTTGCAGGGGTAAACGATCAAAAAACGACCCTTTTGATGTCGCATTTGACGTTTCTGGGTGAAGTGACGTCGCATCAGAACCCTAGCTTGGAAATTCGATCCTCTACGCTTTGACCTTTGTCGCATTGGCTAAGTGCTTAATGCCGCGCCATCGGGAGGTAGAAATGACAGAAACGAACAAATCATTAGACCCTGATCCAAGGGTTCTGGATTTTGAGACAGAATTTGAGCTGGGAAGAGATAATGTTAGGCCGTTTGGGCTCGATATTCATAACCCAGTTTTCCTCATTTCAAGCATATTGATCTTTGCGTTTGTGCTGATCTCATTGGCCAATCAAGAGGCCTCCGCAAGTTTTTTTGGCTGGCTGCGCCCTTGGCTGACCAGCACCTTTGACTGGTTTTTGGTGCTTTCCGTTGATGCCATTACCCTATTTTGCCTGGCGCTGGTGGTGCTTCCTGTTGGAAAAGTTCGGATCGGCGGTAAAGACGCTAAACCCGACTACACCTATGCAGGTTGGATCGCGATGATGTTTGCCGCCGGAATTGGCATTGGCCTGTTGTTTTTTGGTGTTCTTGAGCCGGTTTATTACAATTTCGCTGAAGGCGGGAATGCCAACCCGTTGGGAATCGATAGCACGCAACCTGGAAATGAATACATCGGTGTTGTTGGGACAATCCATCATTGGGGGCTCGAAGGCTGGGCAGTTTATGCGGCCGTGGGTCTGAGCCTGGCGATTTTCTGCTATAACCTCGGATTGCCATTGACGCTGCGCTCTGCTTTTTACCCGCTTTTGGGAGAAAAAGTCTGGGGCTGGTGGGGTCACATGATCGATACCCTTGCCGTCTTTGCAACGCTATTTGGTCTGACGACGTCTTTGGGACTTGGTGCGCGGCAAGTGGCCGCTGGATTGAACGAAGTGTTTGGAATCGAACCGACCTCGACTGTGGTTGTGTTGCTGATCATTGGCATCACGCTTATTGCGCTTTGTTCAGTTTTGCTTGGCATGGATGCCGGTGTGAAACGGCTGTCTGAGATCAACATGATTATGGCCGTCGGCCTGTTCATTTTTGTGATTTTGGTCACCGGCGTTGGAAATGCTGTTTCGCGCTATTTCAATGTGATGGTTGACTACGTGTTGCTATTGCCCCAGCTTTCAAACCCATTTGGGCGAGAGGACACCAGTTATTTCCACGGTTGGACAACCTTCTATTGGGCGTGGTGGATTGCCTGGTCGCCGTTTGTTGGCATGTTTATTGCGCGCATTTCCAAGGGACGTACCGTGCGCGAATTCGTGATTTGTGCGTTGCTGGCCCCAACCGCGGTCTGTGCTTTGTGGATGTCAACATTTGGCGGTGCCGCAATCGACATGTTGAACGCCGGTGGCGCTGAAGGTGTCAAAGCAACTGTGATTGATAGCTACGCGCCAGAAGGAGCTCTTTTTGGTTTCCTGAAAGAGCTTCCGCTTTACAGCATTGTCGCGCCGGTATCCTTGGTGTTGATCATTATCTTCTTTGTGACCTCATCTGACAGTGGCAGTCTGGTGATTGATACGATCACAGCTGGCGGAAAAATGGATGCGCCGGTTGTTCAGCGGATCTTCTGGTGCACCTTGGAAGGCCTGGTTGCGATTGCTTTGCTGCTTGGCGGCGGATTAAGCGCGCTTCAAGGGGCAGCGGTTTCAACCGGAATACCGTTTACGCTTGTCGTATTGATGATGTGTTACTGCCTATGGCTTGCGCTGAAATCTGAACGCGCAAAAATGTAACGAACCGTGTTTTATGCTTATAAGGGGCGGCTTTTTCCGCCCTTTTCGTCCTTGCAACATGATCTGTTTGCAGTTGTTGAAAGCAAAAACGCCCACTCTAAAAGAACGGGCGTTTGGTACCAATAGGGTTTGGTAGGTCTTAGCGACGTAGGCCGAGGCGTTTGATCAGATCCTGATAACGCTGCTCTTCTTTGCCACGCAGATAGTCCAGCAGCTTACGGCGCTGAGCAACCATTTTCAAAAGGCCACGGCGACCGTGGTTGTCTTTTTTGTGCGTTTTGAAGTGCTCGGTCAGAGTTGCGATACGTGAGGAAAGGATGGCAACCTGAACTTCGGGTGAACCAGTGTCACCTTCTTTGGTTGCGAAGTCTTTCATGACGCGTGCTTTTTCTTCAACAGTAATCGACATCGGGTTCTCCTTGTCAAAAGGGTGACGGGCGCAAGCCGGGATGTCGTCCAGCAGGGTCCATAAAACACGGGCTGCGAATCCACAGTCCGATGCGCGCGTATAGGCAAAATTGTCCTGAAAGGGAAGGGGGTTCTAAGGAAGTGCGGTCTCTGCGGCCTCAATTGTAATATCCGCCGGTGTTAAACCGCCGCCGCCAGTCACCTTTAGGATGGTCACACCGTTCACCGCAATGATCCCGATCAAAGGGTTATTTGGGTCCTGCTCAACGGTCACTTCGGCATCGTCAATTTCGTTTTGTGGCAGCAATAACATGACGTTGTCGTCAGATGGATCGAAGTCTTGCCACACTGCCACTTGGCGTCCGTCCGCCCAGTTGCCGATGATCGTGGTGTCAGACCCGTTGCCCCCAATGATCAAATCGCCTTGCCCGGCTATGAGTGTGTCGTTGCCATCACCACCAGAAAGAGAATCGGCACCGTCGGCGTCTTGCCCATCAACCAAGACCCTACCATCCAGCAGGTCATTGCCGTCGAAGCCAGATAAGGTATCAGATCCGAGGCCACCGATTAAGTGATCTTGGCCATGCCGGCCGGCAAGCCAGTCGTTCCCGTGGCCGCCATCAATGGTGTCATCGCCGGTGCCGCCAATCATCGAATCTGTCCCGGCTCCACCTTGTAAGATGTCATCCCCGACAGCACCGAATATCAGGTCATCCCCTTGTCCACCAAAGATAAAATCGTCATCTCGGCCGCCATTCAAACTGTCATCCCCAGCACCGCCTTGCAACTCGTCATCACCCAGCCCGCCTATTAAACTATCGTCGCCGTTATGACCCAGAATTGTGTCATCCCCATCGTAGCCATTGATTTGGTCATCGCTCGATTGCCCCTGTAGCAAGTCATCGTCTGTTCCACCGCTGTTGATCTGGTCTGTCTCTTCTTCCTCGGTCTCAATGCCGACAAACGCTGCCCCCAGCGCAACAATTCCAAACAGACTTGCAAGCATCAACATGACAGACTCCGAGTGATATCATCTTGACTAAATCACTCTAAATCATTGTCTGTAAACGATAAATTGAATTGATGGTTAACAGATCATTGCGACAAATCAATTTGTTTGGCAATTTGCGATGCCCAGTCCCCGACGATTGGTAGGAATTCAAATTGGCTTACCCACCAGGCCAAAAGAGACACAAGAATTGTTGCCCCGATGACGGAACCCAAGCCAAAAGCCAAGCCGCGCAGGAACTGAAAGATCACCAACCGCCAATAAGAATTCTGAACCCGAATGAAACGATGGTCATTCAAACGCGCAACTTCGACGGTGAGATTTTCAAGTGCGTCTCTGTCTGCGATTGTCATAAGTCACCTGTTTTCAATGGGTTAATGGGCCATGGTTCTGGTTGTTGGGCATAGCGAATATACAGCGGATGTCGGGGATGCCCGTCCTTGGTAAGGCCCAGATGGTAGACTTCTTTGCCTGCTTCCAACAGTAAACTACAGGTTGCCTTACCTTGATCAAGATGTGCGCCATGTACGCCCCAAGCAGCAATAATTTTCTGCGCCCAACCGCAGGAGTCCCGTAAAACTTGTTTGTTTTCAGGTCCTTCCGGGGATTTATGTTGTCGCATCAATCGGGGTGAGGTCTCGCGTAGGGCAAAGATATTGACCGCGCGAAAGCCACCAAACCCAAGAATGCGGGCGCGACGTTCGCAACGTTCAATGGTTGGGTCGTTTTGAATTTCGGTGGCTTTTGAAGGGTTTAGCATGACAAAGGCCACACGTGGCTTCTTGTTGTCCCAAATCCGGGTCAAAGAATAGCGATAGGTTTCGCAATCTGAATACCAGGCTTCTGAGGCGGCATCCCCTTTTTGGAACTTACGCTTAATCATCTCTTAATCTTACAATTCGTACGTTTCAGCGTGTGAAACGTACGATTCGTCACCGGAATTGAACAGGTCAAAAGCTATTACCGGGCCAGATTTGCGTTTGGGGGCAGGGCGCGGTCAGCAATGTGAAGTCACCCGTGGATCGCTAGCGCGCGATTATGCGCTGGTGGGTACAAACACCCGACTTGGGTGAAGTTCGCCTGCTTTGAAAACACCAACCGCAACCGGTTCACCGTCAAAGCTCGCCCAGCATTCTTCGCCAAATTCGATGTCGTGTGCGATGACCATACCGGCATTTCCGTTGCGCAGTTTGACAAGGCTCTCAACCGTGCATTTGACCTCTGGCAAATCTGCAAGCCCTTGTGAGGTCGGGCGCAGAAATTGGTCAATTTCTGGCGCTTTGGCCAGTTCGTCGATCTGCGCCAATGTGATAGCCTCTTTGACGTCAAAGGGACCGGACCAGACCCGGCGCAATTCCCGGACGTGGCCAAGACAACCCAGAGATTCGCCAAGGTCGCGGGCAATAGAGCGCACATACCCGCCTTTGCCGCAGGTCAGTTCCAGCGTCACGTGATCTTGGTCTTCGCGATCTAACATAATCAGAGATTCGACCCACAAAGGGCGCGCAGCGATTTCAAAATCGGCATCTTCGCGCGCCAATTTATAGGCGCGTTCGCCGTCGATCTTAACGGCGGAGAATTTCGGAGGAATTTGCTGAATATCGCCAACAAACTGTCCAAGTGCCGCTTTAATTTCATCGTCACTGGGGCGTTGTTCAGATGTGGCGACAACTTCGCCTTCGGTGTCATCCGTATTGGTGGCCTGACCAAGACGCACGGTGAATTCGTATGATTTCAACGCGTCAGTGATATAGGGTACGGTTTTTGTCGCTTCGCCCAGCGCGACGGCAAGAACACCTGTGGCCTCTGGGTCAAGCGTACCGGCGTGCCCAGCTTTTTTGGCGTTAAAGGCCCAGCGCACTTTGTTGACCACAGCGGTCGAGGAAAGGCCCGCGGGTTTGTCCACGACCAACCAGCCAGAAATGTCACGTCCTTTGCGTTTGCGCCCCATGGTGCCCTCGGTCTTGCAATCTGTTTGAACTGCGCGGGTATATAAACATGGCCAACTCGTCAATTGCTAGAACGGTAAAAGTCCATGTCGTGGGTGCGTTGCATTGGTGGCAGGTAGGCGTGCTTTATTCAATCACACCGACAATTGGCCCCACCCAGAACCCCGGATCAGAGCGGTCTAGTTGTGGCGCGTGCAGGCGGCTGACTTTGCCATCAAAGAAAAGCGCCTGCGGTGTTTTTAGCGCGTCGCGAAAAAGCGTGCCGAATTCATGAAAAGTGACCGCATTTTCCGATTTGACGAAATAGGCGATCTGGCCGTTAGCACTTGTGCCCACGCCGTTGCGAATAAAGCGGGATGTGCTGTTGGCCAAAAACCGCGGGTGTAATTTGCCATCGATCACCAGCATTGGACCGGATTGCGACGCAAAGGTGCAATTGGGGGATTTGGATTTGAAGACCAACGTTTCAAAGACATCAGCGCGTGTGTCGCGGATGCAAAATACCCCGTTTGGCAGCAGACCAAAGTTGCCGGGGCTCGCCTTGGTGAACAGGCTTTGTTCCTGTTTTCCATTGGCAATATAATAGCCAACCGGGCGCCTGTCTGGGTGGTACATACCTGCGTTCATCGCAAATGGTAACGACTTGCCAGCGGGCAACGCGCGTTCTATGGCTGCGAAATGACCAAAGATTTGATTGTCTTCGTCCCGCAAAAAGAGCCGCAGGTCTTCGGTGGCGGGGCTGACAGTGCAGAGGGTGTATTGGTTGCCCAAGTATGACAGAGCACGGCAGTCTACGGCTGCCGCGAAATTCGGCCACAGCGCCAATGTGGCGAGAAGGCCGAGCAGCTTGCTCACGTCTCGGCGTCGCTGTCCGGGGTGTATGGCTTGTCGACATCACGGCGCACAGCGTCTTGGCTTAGGATGCGTCGGGTTTCATCCATCTGATCAAAAGTGCGGTCCAACTGAAAACGCAGGTCCGGTGAATGTTTCAGGCCCAGCTTTTTGTTGATGGTGCGGCGCAACTCGTATTTGTTTTTGGCGAGCAGTTTCAGCACGTCGTCTTTGCCTTTGCCACCCAGTGGCAGCACGTAGATCGTCGCGATGTGCAGGTCTGGGGACATGCGCACCTCGCCCACTGTCACGGACAGGCGGTTCAGGTCAGGGTCATGGATGTCGCCACGGGTCAGCACCTCGGACAATGTCCGGCGGATCAATTCGCCTACGCGCAATTGACGGGTCGAGGGGCCGCGGCCTTCGGAGAAACTGTTCTTTGCCATATTCGGTCACTTATGCGTTTTCTGCGCCTTTGCCAAGCGCGTCCATTTTAAGACCAATCCCTTTGCAAGGACCCGCCCAATAAGGTAAGGGCTGGGCCATACCGCAAAGGAGAGATTGATGGAAGACCTGCCGGGTATTGTGATCACTGGGGCCTCTGGTCGTATGGGCCAAATGCTGATCAAAACCGTTGTGGACAGCGACAAAGCCCGCCTTGTTGGCGCAGTGGAACGTGCGGGCCATGATTGGGTTGGCCAAGATATTGGCGTCGCCATGGGCGGGGCTGCTTTGGGCGTGACCGTTACGGATAGACCGCTAGAAGCCTTTGCCAAGGCACAGGCTGTGATTGATTTTACCTCTCCGGCAGCGACGCTTGGGTTTTCCAAACTGGCGGCGCAGGCGCGGGCGGTGCATGTCATCGGCACAACCGGCATGACCGACGACGAAATTGCCAAGCTAGAGCCGGCATCGCATCACGCGGTGATCGTGCGCGCGGGCAATATGAGTCTGGGGGTAAATCTGTTGACGCAGCTCACCAAGAAGGTGGCTGCGGCTCTGGATGAAGATTTTGATATCGAGGTGATCGAAGCGCATCATCATCACAAAGTGGATGCACCCAGTGGCACGGCTTTGATGTTGGGTGAAGCGGCAGCGCAAGGTCGCGGCGTGACCTTGGCGGATGTGCGTGACAGTGGGCGTGATGGCATCACCGGCGCACGTAAGCGTGGCGATATCGGATTCACGGCCATCCGAGGCGGGGACATCGTAGGCGAGCATGACGTGCTGTTTGCGGCGGCCGGAGAACGTATTGTGTTGCGCCACATGGCGACAGATCGCACGATCTTTGCGCGGGGCGCTTTAAAAGCCGCGCTTTGGGGCCAATCTCAAAAGCCCGGCGAATATGACATGATGGATGTGCTTGGTTTATAGGACATTTGGTCTTTGAATGCAGAAAGGCGCGTCATTGGATCTAGACGCGCCTTTGGTATATTCAAACGTACAGGGTTTTGTCTCAGCTGGCGGCTTTGGCCGCTTTCTCAAACCCGTTCATGCGTCTTGACCATTGCAAGGCGACGATCATGCTTTTGATGCGCGGCAGCATCAAAAGAGATGTGACAATAGCAATTGCGGAAATTGTCAGCGCCATGGTCAAAGGGGACGGACGCAGCGTTTCCCACATGAGTGTCAGGCACAGGCCCATAACATGACCAACCACCAAAATCGTGATGTAGGCTGGGCCATCATCTGCGCGGTGGTGGTGGAATTCTTCCTGACAGCTGGGGCAATTGTCATGCACCTTAAGGTAGCTGTGGAGGATCTTGCCTTCGCCGCAGTTCGGGCATCGGTTCCGAAACCCGTTTAATACCGCAGGCTTCCACGGGCGATCAGCAGTTGTTTGTGTCATGTTGCGCTCCAAATGATACTATGCGGACATATGCCTGTGACGGAATCTATTCAATTCAACGAGGCTGCGACCAAGCCGCACAGGGATTTGCTAGCACAAAGTGGCGAATTTTGCAGCATTACGTGTCAAGCTGATACTATTTTCCTGGTGTCTGGCCCAAGAAGCTGGTGCCAAAGTTTCCGATGGGCGTGAAAGCTAAGCGCTTGAACGCGAGAAATTTTTGCCACAACGGCAATTGGATCTAGCTAGAGGTTTTATCGCATATAGGAAGCGCCTATGGTGCGAGAGTGTTATTTTTGTTGGCCTGAGGCGTTTTGCGTGTTCTTATGTGGCCAATCAAGAAATTAAATAGCCATTTAATAAATTGGCTTAAACTGGGAGAAAATCATGAAAGCAACTTTGAAAATTGGCCTGTCGGCCATTGCATTGACCGCCGCGGGTGTTGCGCATGCTGCTGATATGGGCGCCGTAGACGAGCCGATCAAGCTGGCTTTGAACGAATGGACTGGCCAACATGTGACAACCCATGTGGCAGGCGAAATGCTGAAAGCAGCTGGCTATAAGGTTGAATTCGTGACTGCGGGCATGATGAACCAGTTCCAAGCGATTGCGGATGGCGATATTCACGCCACTTTGGAAATTTGGTCCTCTAACGTCTCTGACGAATATGCCAAGAAGATTGCCGAAGGCTCCGTTGTTGAGATTGGTGACCTGGGTCTGGATGCAAAAGAAGGCATCGCCTATCCGGCGCATGTGGCTGATCTGTGCCCTGGTTTGCCAGCCTGGGAAGCGTTGCAGGCCTGTGCCATCGCATTTGCCACAGCGGAAACCATTCCAAATGGTCGTCTGGTGGATTACCCAGCCGATTGGGGCACGCCGGGCGCTGATCGCATGACAGGCTTGGCTTTGCCGTTCAAAGCGGTTCCTGCTGGATCCGAAGGTGCGCTGATTGCTGAATTGCGCGCATCCACCGAAAAGAAATCACCACTGTTGATCACATTCTGGCAACCTCATTGGGCAATGTCGGCCTATGACGTGAAATTCGTGGAATTGCCAGCTGGCGAAGACGCGTGCTTTACGGATGCATCATGGGGACCAAACCCAAATGCCGTGAATGATTGTGACTTTGCACCGTCGCGCATCTTTAAAGCGGGCTGGAGCGGTTTGGCTGAGAAATGGCCAGCAGCGGCTGAAATCCTGACCAACTATACACTGTCAGTTGAGGCCCAACAGCCGATGATGGGTGCTGTGGATGTAGACGGTCAAAAGGTCGAAGCGGTTGTAGCCGAGTGGATGGCAGCAAACGAAGAGAGCTGGATGTCTGTTGTCAAAATGGCAACCAAATAAGCTGACTTGATGTCTGAAAACAAAAGCATCGCACCGGCGATTGCCGTCGAAGGCCTGTGGCAGGTCTTCGGCGAAGGGGCGCGTGACAGTCTGCAAAAAACTGGCACGCAGGACATGCGGGACACCGCAAAGAAGCTACAGGATCAGGGGCTGATACCCGCCGTCCGAGATGCGAACTTTGAAGTTCAATCGGGCGAGCTGTTTGTCATTATGGGGCTGTCTGGCTCTGGCAAATCTACCTTGATTCGCTGTATTTCGCGTCTGATTGAACCAACAGCCGGTGCGGTGCGCATTGACGGTGAGGATATCCTGACCGCCAGCGAAAGCCGTTTGATCGAATTGCGACGCAATAAGCTGGGCATGGTGTTCCAGCATTTTGGCCTGTTCCCGCATATGACCGTGACAGATAACGTGGCCTTTCCGCTAAAAATGCAGGGGGCTGGCCGCGCTGAACGTCAAGCGCGCGCGCTAGAGGTGATCAAGCTGGTGGGGCTAGATGGGCGCGAGAATTCCTATCCGCGAGAATTGTCTGGTGGCCAACGCCAGCGTGTGGGCATTGCGCGCTCTTTGGCGGTGAACCCCGATATCTGGTTTCTGGATGAGCCGTTTTCCGCGCTTGATCCTTTGATCCGTCGCCAGTTGCAGGATGAATTCCTGAACATTCAAGCGACCTTGAAAAAATCGATTGTCTTTATCACCCATGATATTGCCGAAGCTTTAAAGCTGGCGGATCGCATTGCGATTATGCGGGATGGCGAAGTGGTGCAAATCGGCACGCCGACGCAGATTGTTTTGAACCCCGTGGATGACTACGTGCGTGAATTTGCCCGCGATATCCCCAAAGGCCGCCATATGACACTGGGCGAAGTGATGGAACCGGTGGGCGACGCAACGCTGGCGGGTGACTGGCCGGAATTGCGCACGGGCATGTCGCTTGAGGCGGCTTTGACCCAATGTGCGGCGCAATTTGAAGCTGTGCCGGTCAAAGATGGCGACGGCAAGGTTGTGGGCCAAGTGCGCCCCGAGAACTTTGTCAAAGCCTTGGGCGGCGAAACAGCATGAGTATGACACGAGGGGCCTGGGCAGCCTTAGTGACCCTGATTGTCGGGGTCTTCTGCCTTTCGTTTGAGAGCCAATTGGCTTGGCTGATCAAATGGCCAGCGGCATGGGTATTTCCGGTGCATGACTGGATCAGCTCGGGTCTTGGGTTGGTGCTTGGCTGGTTCAAGCCGCTGGCACGCGGGTTGTCGTGGTTGTTGAGCATTCCGATGGATGGAGTTGGCTGGATATTGGGTGAAACACCCTGGCCAATCATCATTGCTGCGGTCACCGCCTTGGGCTGGCGACTAGGCGGTTGGAAAATGGCTGCGCTTGGCGCTGTGGGTTTTGGGTTTGTCCTGGTGTCTGGCTATTGGGCGCAAAGCATGCGCACTTTGGCTTTGGTCTTTGTTTCGGTGCCCTTGGCGCTGTTGATGGGCATGGCCATCGGTATTCTGGCCTATGAAAACCCAAGGCTGAAATCAGCGGTCAACGTGGTTTTAGATGTGATGCAAACGGTGCCAACCTTTGCCTATCTCACCCCCTTGCTGTTTCTGTTTGGCTTTGGCCCGGTGGTGGGTCTGGTGGCGTCCGCAATCTATGCGGCCCCGCCGATGGCGCGCAATACGCTGCTTGGCCTGGAACGGGTCGAACATGACATTCGCGAAGCCGCAATCATGTCTGGTGGCACGCGTCGGCAACAATTGTTTTTGGTAGAGATCCCTGCCGCGGCAACCCAAATCATGGTGGGAGTGAACCAAAGCCTGATGGCGGCTCTGTCGATGGTGATCATCGCAGCGGTGATTGGCGGATTTGATGACATCGGCTGGGAAGTTTTGCTCACCATGCGAAAAGCCTGGTTTGGTCAGGCGTTTTTGGCTGGCTCTGTGATTGTGGTCTTTGCAATTGTGATCGACCGCATGTCTGGCGCATTGGCGACCCAGCGCAAACAATACGACGCCAAAGTCGCTTATGGCCTGATGGCTTTGGGTGTTGTTGCAGCCTTTGTGCTGCGCGTCGATCCAGCAGATATCCACTGGATGGATGGAATTGCCGCCAGCGTTGACGCATCGGTTGGCAGCTTTACATCATCCAATGGGGCCGCCTTAGATAGCATAAAAAACAATGCGATGTTCTATGGGTTGTTGCCATTGCGCATCGGGCTTGATCAAGCTGTGTTGCCCTTTACCTGGGGTTTTATGTGGCAACCGGCCTATTCGCTCTATGTCTTTGCTGGCGCTGGCATTTTGGCAGGATTGATCGCCTTGCGCGGCAATCTGGCCGCTGGGGTGATGGTGGCAATCGCGGCGATTATACTTGAAACGGGCGTTGCAGATTTACCCTGGGCTTTTGTGCTGGTGGGGCTTGCTGCCCTAGGCTGGACCTCTGGCGGGCTGAAACTGGCGCGGCTAGTGGTAATCTTGCTGTTGGCCATCATGCTGGCGGGACTGTGGGAGCGTGCCTTATTGTCGCTTTACCTGTCAGGCGCATCGGTCTTTGCCTGCGCAGTCATCGGCGGGCTTTTGGGGCTTTGGGCCTCGGTCAGCCGCATGGCTTGGGCCATTCTGCGACCCATGTGTGACCTGCTGCAAACCATACCGCTGTTTGTGTTTCTGATCCCGGTGCTGATGTTTTTCCAAATCGGCGAATTCTCTGCATTCCTAGCGATTTGCATGTATGCGATTGTGCCCATGATCCGTTACACACGCCATGGTTTGGTTACTACGCCACCAGATATGGTCGAGGCCGCAACCGCGTCTGGGGCGACAACCTGGCAAATGCTGCGCGAAGTGCGTGCGCCCTACGCGGCGCCTTCCATCCTATTGGGGCTAAACCAAACGATCTTATATGCCTTTTCGATGCTGGTGATCGCCGCGCTGATTGGCACAACCGGATTGGGTCAGTCGATCTATTTGGCACTTGGTCAAGCAGATATCGGACTGGGCATTTCCGCCGGGGCAGCCATGGCCATGCTTGCATTGATCGCTGATCGTCTGGTGCAGGGCTTTGCTGAAAAACGACGGGCCGCTTTGGGGCTTTAAAACATCTAAGATTTGTTCTTGATCTAAATACCCAAATTGGGGGGCGTTAGCCCCCCTCTTTTTTGAGGCGGCTCAAAAGTCGACAGCGATGCCCTTTTTCTCCCAGTCGCCAAACCGCACTGGTTCCGGCCCATCTCGACCCCCAAGCTCTGGTGCAAGCTTCAGCGCGTCTGCTTTGGCGCGCCGTTCCTCGGCCTCTGCCAAAGCGCGTTGTGCCGCGGGGGGTAGGTCTTTTTTAATTTCGCTCATGGTGCGGGGTTCCTTTCGCAACGCCCCCTTGATATACGCGCGCATCCTCAAAGGACAAGTGAATCAGGAGTTTCCCCATGTCGCAAACCGGCGTACAAGCGCGGCGCAGTGCTGTTTATCTGCTGGATCAAGTGTTGGGCGAAGGCCGGCTGATGTCCGAATTGATTGGCGCAGGTGCGCTGGACAAGTTGCAACCGGCAGATCGTGCCACTGCACAACGTTTGGCCACTGAAACCTTGCGCGGGATCGAGCGCGCAGATCGGTTGCTGCAAAAGCATTTGCAAAAATACCCACCTTTGACCGTGCATAATGCCCTGCGTATTGCCACGGTAGAACTATGCCAGGGCGGGGCCGCACATGGGATCGTGAACAGCGCCGTGGAAATAGTTGGGGCGAACAAGCGTACGGCGTCGATGAAGGGGTTGGTGAATGCGGTATTGCGCAAGATCGCCGCTACCGGGGTCGAGCTTTGGCCAACTTTGCGCACGCCGCGCATGCCAAAATGGATCCGCGACCCTTTGGTTGCGGCCTATGGCAATGATGTGGTCGCCAAGATGGAAGTTGCGCATTTTGCTGGTGCGCCTTTGGACCTGATGGCCAAGGGCGATCACGGCGCTTTGCAACGCTCGCTTGGTGGCGAATTGCTGGAGAATAACACTGTGCGTCTGACAGATGCAGGCCAGGTCTCGATGTTGCCGGGCTTTAAAAGGGGCAGCTGGTGGGTGCAGGATGCGGCGGCTTCGATCCCGGTTCAGGTTCTGGACCCCAAAGAGGGAGAATCTGTGCTCGAGCTTTGCGCGGCTCCTGGTGGCAAAACCATGCAGATTGCTGCTACGGGAGCCCAGGTGCGCGCCGTTGACAGCAGCAAAAACCGCATGGTGCGGGTGCGCGAAAATTTGAAACGCACGCGTTTCAAGGCCGAATTGGTTGTGGGCGACGCGCTGGAAGAAACGGGTTCCTGGGATGTGATCTTGTTGGATGCGCCCTGTTCGGCCACAGGCACGATGCGCCGGCATCCGGATTTGCCCTTTGCCAAGGATGGCAGCGAATTTGGGGAATTGATCGATTTGCAGAGCCAGATGCTGGATCATGCCATTGGTTTGCTAAAACCAGGTGGACGTTTGGTGTTTTGCACCTGTTCGTTGCTGCCCGACGAAGGCGAATGTCAGGTTGAGGATGCTTTGGCACGTCACAGCGACATATCCACCGATGTCGCTGCATTGAAAGTGCCGGGGGTTGATCCTGCGTGGATCACCGAAGAAGGCGGCTTGCGTCTGCGACCAGACTATTGGGCTGACAAGGGCGGTATGGATGGTTTCTACATTGCGTGTTTGCGCAAAAGCTAAGACGTTTATGTGTCTAAGCTGTGGGTTTGAACTGGTCTGATTCGTAAATTTTTATCCATTGTAAAAAGGCGCTGTTCGGCGATTTTTTGCAGGGATCAGGCTTGTTGATTGAATCGGTGACATTGTTTTGATTGCCGCGTACACTTTGCCCAAACGCCACAAGAGCGTAGAGGCAGATTTGATGATTAAGCCAAAGGGCCATTCCAATCGTTTGGGCGCGCGATACACGCGTTTCATGAATCGTGTGCATGCCCGTTTGAGCACACTTGCGCAGCCTGCGACGCTATTTACGTCTATGCCAGAACCTCGGGCGATTGGTGTTTTTGCCAAGGGGCGCCAGCTGTTGGCAGGAAATTTCCTTTTTGCTGGCTATTTGATCGTGCGGCCCAATACCTCCATTTGGTATTTGCAAGCTCCAGACGAAGAATTTTCAAAAGAAATTCAGGGATTTACCTGGTTGGACGATCTGGCCGCCGTTGGCGATAGCGCGTCACGAGCAAAGGCTCAGGCTTGGATTTGGGAATGGATAGACCTGTTTGGTGACGGCAAGGGCACTGGGTGGACACCAGAATTAACCGGGCGGCGATTGATACGTTGGATCAACCACGCCATTTTTTTGATGCGGGGGCTCGATAAAGAACGCTCGGATGCCTTTTACCAGTCGCTAGGCCAACAAACGATTTTTCTGGCGCGCCGATGGCAAAGTTCTGCGCATGGAATCAGCCGTTTCGAAGCACTTGCTGGGTTGATTTATGCTGGCTTGGCTTTGGAGGGCATGTCCAAACACGTCGGACCTGCCCTGAAAGCGCTGTCCAAAGAATGCAAAGAGCAGATTGATTCTGAAGGCGGGTTACGCACCCGTAATCCGGAAGAGCTGTTAGAGGTTTTCACTTTATTGACCTGGGTCAGCGCGGCGCTGCACGAGGCGGGCAGAGAGCCAAGCGAGATACACCAAAAAGCGATAGAACAGATCGCACCGACTTTGCGCACATTGCGTCATTCAGACGGAGGATTGGCGCGGTTCCATGGCGGTGGACGTGGCTTAGAAGGCCGTTTGGATTCAGCGCTTGCGGCGAGCGCAACAAAAGAACGCAACGCCGATGGGTTGTCGATGGGATATGCGCGGCTGTCCTCTGGGCGTACCAGCGTGATTATTGATGCAAGTTCGCCCCCTTCTGATGATTTCTCGTTGAATGCTCATGCGTCGACCTTGGCATTTGAGTTAACAAGCGGCCGTCGGCCGGTGATTGTGAATTGTGGTTCTGGGGCTAGTTTTGGCGAAGACTGGCGGCGGGCAGGGCGCGCGACACCCAGCCATTCGACATTAACTTTGGATGGGTTTTCTTCGGCGCGGCTTGGCGAGTCCGGTCGTGGCAAGGGCTGGCGCGACGAGCGCTTGGTCGATGTGCCAAAAGAAGTTCCCATTCAGATGAGTCAAGCCAGCGATGGCTTGCGGTTTGAGGGCGGTCACGATGGTTATCTGGCGACCCATGGGCTGACGCATGCGCGCACACTCGAGCTGACCTTTGATGGGCGTGGCATGGTGGGCGAGGATCTTTTGCTGTCGATGTCCGACCCGTCAAAACGACAATTTGACCGGGTCATGGACGCGAAATCCTTGCAGGGAATCCCCTATCAGTTGCGATTCCATTTGCATCCGGATGTGGATGCAACCTTGGATATGGGCGGTGCGGCGGTGTCGATTGCGCTTAAGAGCAGCGAGATTTGGGTGTTTCGACACAATTCTGGCGGGTATTTACAGTTGGAACCTTCGGTTTATTTAGAAAAAGGGCGATTAAAGCCCCGTGCGGCCAAACAGATTGTTCTATCTGGTGTCGCAATGGAGTATGCGACGCGCATCCGGTGGTCTTTGGCAAAGGCACAAGATTCTGCAATTGCCATTCGAGATCTGAACCGGGACGAGCTGGACCTGACACACTGACCTTGGAAACACTGATCTGATGACCGACATGACCCCCATCCGCCGCGCCTTGATTTCTGTATCTGACAAAACCGGACTTATTGAGCTTGGCCAAGCTCTGAGTGCGCGTGGCGTAGAGCTGCTGTCGACCGGGGGGTCTGCTAAAACGCTGCGCGACGCAGGTCTTGTTGTGAAAGATGTTGCGGATGTGACCGGCTTTCCAGAAATGATGGACGGGCGCGTGAAAACTTTGCATCCAAAGGTGCATGGTGGTTTGCTGGCGCTGCGGTCAAACGATGCCCATGTGGCGGCGATGCAGGAACATGACATCGCGCCGATCGATCTACTGGTCGTGAACCTGTATCCATTTGAAGCGACTGTTGCGGCAGGTGCCGATTATGACACCTGTATCGAAAATATCGACATTGGTGGACCAGCAATGATTCGGGCGGCTGCAAAAAACCATGGCGATGTGACCGTGGTTGTTGACGTGGCTGACTATGACAAGCTTTTGGGTGATATGGATCAACACAATGGCGCGACCTGCCCCAAATTTCGCAAGAAACTGGCGCAAGTCGCCTATGCGCGCACCGGCGCGTATGATGCGGCTGTGTCGACCTGGATGGCAGGCGCAATTGGTGTAGAAGCGCCACGTCGCCGGGCTGTGGCTGGCACTTTGGCACAGACACTGCGCTACGGTGAAAACCCGCACCAGAAGGCGGCTTTCTATGTCGATGGAACTGGTCGTCCCGGCGTGGCTACAGCACAACAGCATCAAGGTAAGGAACTGTCCTACAATAACATCAATGACACCGATGCGGCCTTTGAATTGGTATCTGAGTTTGATCCGGCCGACAGCGCAGCTTGTGCAATCATCAAGCACGCCAACCCGTCTGGTGTGGCCAAGGGTGCCACGTTGCTGCAGGCCTATAAGTCAGCTTTTGATTGTGACCGCACATCAGCCTTTGGCGGCATTGTGGCGCTAAACCAGCCGCTGGACGCTGAAACCGCCACGGCTATAACTGAGATATTCACCGAAGTGGTGATTGCGCCGGGGGCCAGCGAAGAGGCAAAGGCTATTTTTGCCAAGAAAAAGAACCTGCGCTTACTGACCACAGAAGGCCTAGCGAACCCTCTGGAAGCAGCCAATACCATCCGTCAGGTGTCCGGCGGTTACTTGATGCAAGATAAAGATAACGGTTTTGTTGGCTTGGATGATTTGAAGGTTGTGACCAAAGTGGCACCAACCGACGATCAGTTGCGCGACCTTTTGTTTGCCTGGAAAGTGGCAAAACACGTAAAATCCAACGCAATTGTTTACGTGAAAGACGCGGCGACTGTTGGCGTTGGTGCAGGCCAGATGAGCCGTTTGGATTCGGCTTTGATTGCAGCGACCAAAGCAGAGCGCATGGCCCAGGCAATGGGCTTGGATGAATCGCTGGCCAAAGGGGCTGCGGTTGCGTCTGATGCGTTTTTCCCGTTTGCCGATGGCTTGCTGGAAGCAGCAGCGGCAGGCGCGTCATGCGTCATTCAGCCGGGTGGTTCGATGCGCGATGAAGAGGTGATTGCCGCGGCAGATGAAGCGGGTTTAGCGATGGTCTTCACCGGCATGCGCCACTTCCGTCATTAAAGAATTGGCCTGTCAGCGTCGGGCTGACAGGCCCAAATTAGGTGCCCAGCAAGAGGTCTGTTAAAAGGCCCAGTCAGGGACTGTGGGAATAAACCACAAAACAGCGCATAACGCGCGAGGACAGAGGAACGAGCGATGCGACTCGTATTTTGGGCAGGGTTTTGGGCGTTTATCGTGGACCAAGCAAGCAAGTACCTTGTGGTGCATGCCTTGGATTTGCAAGACGTGCAGCGCATCGAAGTGCTGCCTCCTTTTTTGAATTTTCATATGGCTTGGAACCAAGGTATTAATTTTGGTCTATTTGCTGATGACAGTGGTGTGGCGCGTTGGATTTTGATCATCATCGCGTTTGCGATCAGTGCGTTTGTTTACTATTGGGTTCAAAAGGACCGTCCCGGAAAACTGGGTATGGTCGCCGCGGGCTTATTAATTGGCGGGGCATTGGGGAATGTTGTTGACCGGTTGCTTTATGGAGCAGTGGCGGATTTTCTGAATATGTCCTGCTGCGGAATCAACAATCCATATGCGTTTAATGTTGCCGATATTTCAATTTTTGCGGGCGCGCTTGGTCTCGCGTTTTGGGGCGGAGCGAAAAAGCAGGCGTGACGCGCGTGCAGCGATGCGTTAAAGCTGACGGAAATGGCAGGAGTATGGCGATGCGCATGACGCGGGCAGTATTATTCGGATTGGCGTTGTTGGTATCAGCTTGTGCCAATGAAAGAGGTATCCGCGTGCTGTCGTCTGATGATGACGGCCCAGATGAATTTGCGATCATTCCGACCAAGCCACTGGTTGCGCCGGAGAACTATACAACATTGCCTGCGCCCACCCCCGGGGGCAATAACGTGACCGATCAGCAACCGCTCAATGATGCGGCGGCCGCATTGGGTGGCGTCAAGACCACAGCTTCAAGCGGGCAGGCCTATCCAAGCGCCGATGGATCTTTGGTAAGCTATGCTGCGCGGCGCGGGGCCGGAGCGGAAGTGCGCGCCCAGTTGGCCCAAGATGATGAAGTTATCCGTGGCCGCTTTGCCCGCTTTACCGGTTGGCGTTTGGCCAAGCCTGATCGCTATAACGAGGTCTATCGCGGCTATCATTTGAACGCCTATCGCGAGTTGGCGGTTTGGCGCGCCCGAGGTGTGAAAACACCAACAGCCCCTTCCGCCCCGTAACAACCAAATTCTCACAAACGCGTTGAAAGGGTTGAAGCCCTGCGTGCAGAGCGTAACTATCCCTCATAAATAAATTTGAGGAGAGTGTTTTGCGGCGCATGATAATGCTGGCGGGAATTACCGTTTTAGCGGCTTTGCCTTTACGAGCCCAGGAGATGGTGACCGATTTCGTTTTGGACAACGGAATGCAAGTGGTTGTTGTCGAGGATCACCGGGCACCGGTGGTGATGCACATGGTTTGGTACAAAGCCGGATCTGCAGATGAAAAGCCGGGTGTCTCGGGTGTGGCGCATTTCTTGGAGCACTTGTTGTTCAAGGGCACCGAAAAACTGGAGCCTGGGGAATTTTCTAAAGTGGTGTCTGCGAATGGTGGACGCGACAATGCGTTTACCAGCTATGATTATACCGCTTATCACCAACGCGTCGCCGCCGATCGTCTGGAATTAATGATGCGGATGGAGAGCGACCGCATGGTGAATATTCGCCTGTCAGAGGATGAAATTCTGACCGAACGGGACGTGATCATCGAGGAACGCAATCAACGCACTGAAAACAGCGCCGGTGCGTTGTTTCGAGAGCAGCGCAACGCTGCGCAATATTTAAACCACCGTTATGGCGTGCCTATTATTGGTTGGCGTCATGAAATGGAGCAGCTCTCCCTTGAGGATGCGTTGGAGTACTACCAGACCTATTATGCGCCAAATAACGCTGTGCTTGTTGTTGCAGGAGATGTGTATCCGGACGAGGTGAAGGCCTTGGCGGAAACATATTATGGGGTGATTCCGGCGAATCCTGATCTGCCAGAGCGGGCTCGGCCGCAGGATCCGCCACAGACGTCAGCTCGTCGCATGAAATTTCACGATCCACGCGTGGCTCAGGAATATGTCACGCGGTCTTATTTGGCCCCAGAACGCGATTCTGGTGCGCAACAAGAGGCGGCGGCTTTGACATTACTGGCACAGGTCTTAGGGCAGGGGCCAAATTCTGTCTTGGCCAAAGAATTGCAGTTTGGCAGCAAACAAGCTGTTTATGTGTCGTCGTTTTATAGCGGCGTGTCCTTGGATGACACGACATTCAATCTGGTGATTGTGCCTGCACAGGGGGTGTCGCTGCAAGAAGCAGAGACGGCACTTGATGCGACAGTGGTGAAGTTCTTGGAAGAGGGTGTTGATACGGATCAACTTGAGCGGATCAAAATGCAAATGCGCGCCAGTCAGATTTATGCGCGCGATGCAGCTGACTCTGTTGGCAACCGATATGGACGTGCTTTGACAAGCGGTTTGAAAATCGAAGATGTGCGCGCTTGGCCCGAACTTTTGCAAGAGGTGACAGAAGCCGACATTCTTGCTGCCGCCAAGCAGGTTTTTGACATTGATCGCTCGGTCACTGGATGGTTGATGCGCCCCCAAACAATGACAGAGGTGAGCCAATGAAGCGGATTATTATTGCGGCTTTCGCCTTGATGGCGGCACTGCCCGCGCGCGCAGAAATCGCGATTCAAGAGGTTGTGAGCCCCGGGGGCGTCACAGCTTGGTTGGTCGAGGAGCATTCGATCCCATTTGTGGCGCTTGAGTTGCGCTTTAAAGGCGGGGCCACGTTGGATTTACCCGGTAAACGCGGGGCGACCAATTTGATGATTGGCTTGTTGGAAGAAGGCACAGGCGAGATGGACGCGCAGGAATTTGCGCGTGCTACCGAGGAGCTCGCGGCGAATTTTGACTATGATGTTTACGATGACGCCGTGATGATTTCGGCGCGGTTTTTGACAGAAAACAGAGACGCTGCGGTGGATTTGCTGCGAAAATCGGTTGTGATGCCACGCTTTGATCAGGTGTCGATTGATCGGGTCCGCGAGCAGGTTGCTAGTATTATTCGGTCGGATGCCAAGGACCCGGATCGTATCGCTGGCAATACTTTTGATGCTTTGGCGTTTGGGGATCATCCCTATGCGACTTCTTTGAATGGTACATTGGACAGTCTGGCAGCGCTGCAGCGTGACGACATTGTGACGGCCCATAAAAACGCGCTGGCGTTGGATCGGGTTTATGTTTCTGCAGTTGGGGACATCACCGCCGATGAGCTCGGCACGCTAATTGATCAGCTTTTGCAAGGCCTGCCAGCAACCGGGACAGCGTTGCCCGTGCAAGCAACCTATCAATTGAACGGTGGCGAAACACTGGTGGATTTCGAAACTCCTCAATCTGTTGCTATTTTTGGTCACGAGGGCATCAAACGCGATGATCCTGATTTCTTTGCAGCCTATATTCTGAACGTTATTTTAGGAGGGGGGAGCTTTGATAGCCGCTTGATGACCGAAGTGCGTGAGAAACGCGGCCTGACCTATGGGGTGAATACCTTTTTGGTCGCCAAAGATCTGGCGCAGGTTTATTTGGGCAGTGTTGCATCCGCCAATGATCGGATAACACAAGCAGTGGATGTTATTCGCAGTGAATGGGCACGTATGGCATCAGTCGGACCAACGCCGGAAGAGCTGGAGAAGGCCAAAACCTTTTTGACCGGTGCTTACCCATTGCGATTTGACGGCAATGGGCCAATTGCCAATATCCTGGTTGGGATGCAGATGGATGAGCTGCCGATAGACTATGCGGCCACCCGCAATGACAAGGTGAATGCGGTGACCTTGCCTGAAATTCAACGGGTTGCGAAACGTCTGTTGCGGCCTGAAGACCTGCATTTTGTGATTGTCGGACAGCCCGTTAAGCAGGGGGATTAATCCGCGGGACGTTAAAAAAATGAAGGGGCGCGGTAAGTGACATCACTGCGCCACTGATCAAAGCGAGGTGCTATGATAACAGCTTTTGAAACCACTCGTTTAAAGGTTCATAACTGGAATGTCGCAGTCGATAACGGTGTTGCTTCAGAGTGGCTTGAGGCTGGATTGACAACCTTGCTGACACCCGCGGTGTTGCGCCATCTGCCACCGCCATTGCAGTTGTCTGGACAGCCAAATCAAATTGCTGAATGGGTGGCTCAGCAGGCGCAAGAAGGCGAGACTTTTCTGGTCACAGACCGAAATTCAGGCGACGTTATCGGGTTGCTGATTATTGCGGAATTTGACCAATCAACTGGGGTAAAGCAAATGCACATTGGCTATTTGCTTGCCCAAACCGTTTGGGGGCAAGGGATCGCATCAGAACTCCTACAAGGGTTGGTGTCGTCAATTCCAACCGGACAAAACTTGCAAATTTTGGGTGGTGTGGTGGCTGAAAATGCGGGATCTGCGCGTGTGCTGCAAAAGTCGGGCTTTCAGGTCAACAAGTCGATGTCGACGCCGGAAACAGATATGTATGAGTTGATCATCGCTTGATTCTACCGGTTCTAGGTCTGCGCGAGTTGATGGAAATCATCCCATTCCAAGACAGAAATCATCGGGCCTGCACCGGGTACAGACGCGGTGGTATTCTTAGCAATAGCGCTGCCCAAAATACCCACTTTTATGCCGCGCAGATGGCGCAGCGGACCGATCAAAACAAAGTTCAGATGCGGCCATATCGCCAGTACGGCGGCTTGACCCAGACCATAGCGGTTTTCAGGTGTCAGAATATTGCTGGGGTGAAACAAACTTAGTCGAGCAAATTCCAGTCCCCGGAGAGCATTTTCCAATTCGCCTTTACTGCGCAAATAAAACACGCGCGATGTTGGGCTCACTCCCACAGACGACAACAGTTGGAAGTGTTTGATGCCGTGGGTTTTGCAGGTTTGGCCAAATGCGATGACCGCATCGCGGTCAACCCGTAGAAATTCTTCTTTGCTTACCGAGGAAGCCGCCCCAACGCCTAATGTGCAGATTGCCGTGTCGTGCCCAGCCACAAGGTTTGCATAGGTCTTGGGATCAAGCGGATCAACAATGTGTTCCACGATTTTTGCATCATCGACAGCGCTAAGTGGGCGACGTGTCAAAACGGTGATCCGCGCCACCGTTGGCATGGCGATCAATGTGCGCAGCACTTCAGTGCCCACCGCACCCGTGGCACCAAGAAGCGCCACATGGTGCGGTTGGTTCTGTTCATTCACCGTAAGGGACCCAAATATTTTTGATATCTGTTGCGGCGGCCAAGAAGTTTTGGCCTTCGCCCTCGCTGCCCAACCAGTCGCGCGATTGGGCGTTGTTCACCCATGTGCGTTTTAAATTGCCCGCGCTGCGTGCTTCGATGTCAGCCGAAATATCAGACGAACTGAAACTCCATACACTATCAACATTCAGGTGATCAGCTAGTGTTTGTGAAAGCTCTGTGTGATTGCCAGAAACAATATTCACCACACCTGCCGGCACGTCTGATGTTTCGAGTACCTGGTAGAAATCAAGCGCAGCCAAGGGGAAGGCTTCGGAGGCGGTCAAGACAATGCGATTTCCCATCGCAATGGCAGGGGCCATAAGCGAGACAAGGCCCAACAGGGGCGCGTCGTCTGGGCAAATCGCGCCAATAACACCCAATGGCTCTTTCATGGCCAGCGCAACACCCCGGATTGGAACACCATGCACCTGCCCGTCGTATTTGTCGGCCCATGCAGCATAAGTGAACAGTCGCGAAATAGCGGTTTCGACTTCGGTTTGACCACCGCGTTTGCCAGTCAGAGCGTTGATGCGTTTTGCAAATTCATCTGCGCGCGCGGAGAGGTTTTCAGCGATGTAATACAGAATTTGCGCCCGCAGGTGGCCCGTGGTTTTGGACCAAGCTTTTGCACCTGCCGCCGCTTCGACGGCGTTGCGAATGTCTTTGCGATTGGCGATCGGGGCCTGCCCCAAAAGCTTGCCCTTGGGGGAATAGATATTCTGGGAATAGCCCCCATCCGGACGGGCTTGTTTACCTCCAATATACAGTTTGGATGTGCGATCCAGTGGATCTGTTGGACCGTCATCTCCAGAAAAGGCGTCGATTTTGGACAGTTTTTTGGTTTTGCGAGTGGGTTTTGTATAGGCTTGCAAGCCCTCCCAGCCGCCTTCACGGCCAAAGCCGCTTTCACGGACGCCGCCAAATCCTGCGGCCGCATCAAATAGGTTTGTTGCGTTGATCCAAACCACACCCGCCACCAGTTTTGGTGCAACGTCTAGGGCGAGATTGACGTTCTCGGTCCAAAGCGTTGCGGCAAGGCCATAACGTGTGTTGTTGGCGATTTCGACGGCTTCAGCGGGGGTGCGAAAGGTCATTGAGCACAGTACAGGGCCAAAGATTTCCTCTTGCATCAATGTCGAAGCGGTTGACAGTCCGGTGACTAAAGTCGGCGCATAGAAACAGCCTTCGGAAGGCAGAGGGGCCGCTGATTTATAGGTTTCGCCATCTGCGTTACCGTCGACCATGTCGCTTATGGCCTGCAACTGTATTGGGTCGACGATGGCACCAACATCAATGCATTTGTCCAATGGGTTGCCAATCCGCAGCCCATCCATGCGGGTGCGCAGTTTTTGGTAAAACCGTTCTGCGATGCCTTCTTGCACCAAGAGGCGTGAACCCGCGCAACAAACTTGGCCTTGGTTGAACCAAATGGCATCAACCAGCCCTTCAATGGCAGAATCGATGTCAGCGTCTTCAAAGACGATGTAGGGCGACTTTCCACCCAGTTCGAGTGTCAGTGCTTTTCCAGATCCAGCGGTGGCTTGGCGAATTTTGCGACCTACAGATGTCGACCCAGTAAAGGCAATTTTGTTGATGTCAGGGTGATTGACGATCAGCTCGCCCACCGCGCCATCGCCGGTCACAATATTTATGACGCCATTGGGCAGCCCGGCCTGTCGGCAGATATCTGCAAACAAAAGCGCAGTTAGTGACGTGTACTCTGCAGGCTTTAGAACCACCGTGTTGCCCATGGCGATGGCTGGTGCAACTTTCCAGGCCAGCATGAGCAGAGGGAAATTCCACGGCACGATTTGACCACAGACGCCAAGCGCCTCGCGGTCAGGCAATTCGCTGTCCATCAGCTGTGCCAGGCCCGCGTGATAGTAAAAGTGGCGTTGTACCAGTGGAATATCGATGTCGCGGCTTTCGCGGATCGGTTTTCCGTTGTCTAGGCTTTCCAAAACCGCAAACAGACGGCTATGCTTTTGAATAAGTCGCGCTATGGCATAGAGAAACCGCGCTCGGTTGTGGCCGGGTAGGGCGGCCCATTTGCCTTGTGCGGTGCGCGCGGCTTTTACCGCGGCGTCCACATCAGATTGGGTGGCTTGCGACAAGGTGGCCAAAACTTCGCCATTTGCCGGGTTTTTGCTTTCGAAACTGTCCGTCGCCTGGGTGAACTGACCGTTTATAAAATGGCCAAACGCTGCTCCCTGATCAACCAACCACGCCAAAGCTTCCGCGGCAGATTCCGGGGCCAAGCCATAGTCCATCGTGTCAAATATCTCTTTTACAGTCATTGTGCTTGTTCCTATCCGATGGCGTGGCGGTAGCCAGCGGAATATGTGCCGGTAACGTGGTGTTCAAGTTGGCGTTCGATGTCGCCCAGCAAGGATGAGGCGCCAAAGCGAAAGAGATCGGGCTGCAGCCAGCGATCGCCCAGTTCGTCTTTGATCAGGGCCAAATAAACCAGCGCGTCCTTCGCTTTCGAAATCCCACCCGCAGGTTTGTAGCCGACGCGGTATCCGGTGCGTTCGTAATAGTCCCTGATTGCGCGGATCATCACCAAGGACACAGGCAATGTCGCATTCACGCTTTCCTTGCCGGTTGATGTTTTGATGAAATCAGCCCCGGCCATCATGCAAATAAGCGACGCGCGGGCAACATTTCTAAGCGTGCCCAATTCGCCAGTCGCCAAAATGGCCTTGACGTGGGCAACACCGCAGGCTTCGCGGAAGCTGCGCATTTCGTCATATAGGGCCTGCCAATTGCCTTGCAGCACATGGCGTCTTGTAATGACAATGTCGATTTCCTTGGCTCCGGCTGTCACCGATTGGCGAATTTCTTCAACGCGCAGATGAAAGGGGGATAGCCCGGCGGGAAAACCCGTGGAAACTGCCGCTACAGGAATACTGGTGCCCGCCAATGCGGTCACCGCCGTGTCGATCATATCGTGATAAACACAGATCGCACCGGTTGTCAGATCTGGCACACCAAGCTTTTCAAGCAACTCTTGGCGCACCGGCTGCTTTGCTTTGGCGCAAAGGCGCTTTACGCGACCTTCTGTGTCGTCCCCGGACAGAGTTGTGAGATCGATAAGTGAAATCGCTTTGAGCAACCAAGCAGCTTGATGGTCTTTTTTAACAGACCGGCGACCAGAAATGGTTTTCGCGCGACGTTCAATGGCCGAGGTATTGGCTTGCACGGATTGAACCCAGTCAAGGTCCAGGGCCATGCCGGGATTACGCGGCTCAACGGCCTGGGGCAGTTGGTGCGTATCTGTGTGTTGGGTGGTTTTTTGCATGTTCGCTCTTGATCAGGTCGCCTTTACGCTGTCACGCATTTCCCTCATTTTCAAGCGGATCTGTCCATAATCACTTTCATTTTTGTCCAGAAGGTCAAGTTTACTTTGCGAATAATTCTCAATTGCGTTGACTTTTTTGCGAATAATTCTCATAAACAACTGAACAGATCAAGGACGTGCGAAATGCGATTCTCTAGACGACTCTTTATGGCGGCGGCAGCTGCGTTGCTGGCAGCACCGGTTTATGCCGCAGAAAAGCTGTCGATTGTGGCGACCACAGGGATGATTGCTGATGCTGCGCGTCAGATCGGTGGCGAACTGGTTGATGTGCGGGGGCTGATGGGCCCCGGCGTTGACCCGCATGCTTATCGTCAGACCCGCACAGATATTGTTGCGATGACCCGCGCTGATCTTGTTTTGTGGCACGGACTATTTTTGGAAGCTCAAATGGAAGATTTCTTTCATGATCTGGGCGAAAGACGCAATGTGGTTGCCGTGGCAGAGGGCCTGGCCAAAGACGCGTTGCGCGGCCATGACGACTATGCCGATAAATACGATCCGCATGTTTGGATGAACCCGGCCTTGTGGCGCGATGTTGTTGCAGAAGTACGAGATGCTTTGATTGCAACGCAGCCAGAAAATTCCGCGATGTTTGAAGCCAATGCTGACGCCCATATGGCAGAGCTGGACCGTTTGGTGACCTATTCTAAAACAGCGCTGGCCACTGTGCCGTCAGAAGCGCGTGTTTTAGTTACAGCTCATGATGCCTTTGGGTATTTTGGCGCGGCTTATGATTTTGATGTGCTGGGTATTCAGGGAATTTCCACCCAATCCGAGGCCGGCTTGAACCGCATTGGAGCCTTGGTTGACCTGCTGGTCGAGCGCCAGATAAGCGCAGTGTTTGTCGAGAGTTCGGTGTCTGATCGCAGCATGCGCGCCTTGATCGAAGGGGCGGCCGCGAAAGGTCACAAAGTTTCTGTCGGCGGGGAACTTTTCAGCGACGCAATGGGCAGCGAAGGTACATACGAGGGCACCTATATTGGAATGCTTGACCACAATGTCACCGTGATAGCCGGGGCACTTGGGGGCGACGTGCCAGCGCGTGGCATGGATAACAAACTTAGCGCAGGATTTTAGAGCATGAGCCCGACACTGACATTGGCTGCAAAACATGGGGTATCCGCGCTGCCCGAAACGCTTGACGCTAGCCCCTTGGCGGTGCGCGGTATGACAGTGTCCTATGGTCAAAAACCCGCAGTTTTCTCTGTGGATATGACCATTCAAGAAGGGGCGATGACGGCGATTATCGGCCCAAATGGGGCAGGTAAGTCCACTTTGCTTAAAGCCGCACTGGGTGTGATCAAACCCTTGGCTGGTCAAGCAACGGTCTTTGGCAAATCGCTTAAGTCACAGCGCGCGCGCATTGCTTATGTGCCACAGCGCGCCAGCGTCGATTGGGATTTCCCGACTCGCGTGATTGATGTGGTAATGATGGGTCTGTTTCGCGAACTTGGCCTTTTGCGCCGCGTACGCGCCAAACATATCGCAAAAGCCACTGAATGTTTGGATCGTGTCGGGATGACAGACTTTGCAGATCGGCAAATTGGTCAATTGTCGGGCGGCCAGCAACAAAGGGTCTTTTTGGCGCGGGCTTTGGCGCAGGGCGCAGATCTGTATTTGCTGGATGAGCCATTTGCGGGTGTTGATGCTGCCACAGAAAAAGCCATTATTTCGGTTCTGAAGTCCCTGAAAGACGAAGGCAAAACTGTTGTTGCGGTGCACCATGATTTGGCCACTGTGGCCGAATATTTTGACCAAGTTTTCTTGATCAATACACGAAAAGTCGCGGAAGGCCCTGTGGCTACGACTTTTAACGCCGAAAACCTAAATGTCGCCTATGGCGGTCGTTTGGCGACGGCGCAGATTGACCAGCTCGAACTTTCGGCTGGCTGATATGTGGATTGACGCCCTGACGTTGCAGCTTGGCTATAACGCCACGCTGGTCGCGCTTGGAGCCATGTTTTTGGGCATTGCGGCGGGTGTGACCGGAACCTTTTTATTTCTACGCAAACGCGCGCTTGTTAGCGATGCTATCAGCCATGCAACGCTGCCCGGTGTTGGCCTGGCCTTTATGGTTATGGTGGCTTTTGGCGGCGATGGGCGCAGTCTGCTTGGCTTGTTGTTTGGGTCGGCGCTTTCAGCTGGGTTTGGTTTGCTGTGTATAGGGTGGCTGACACAACGCACCCGTTTGGCCGAAGACGCAGCGATCGGCGCGGTGCTGTCTGTATTTTTTGGTTTTGGTATTGTCCTGTTGACCATTATTCAAACCATGAGTGCTGGCCGCCAAGCTGGTCTGGAAGGGTTTTTGCTGGGGTCAACAGCTGGAATGCTGTGGAATGATGCGTTGATCATCGCGGTTGGCGGTGCGCTGACATTGGGTCTGGTTCTGGCGTTACGTCGCCCTATGACTTTGGTGGCATTTGATCCGGAATTTGCAGGGGCAAGTGGATTGAACGTAGCCCGCATTGATCTGGCGATCATGGGGCTTGCGATGGCTGTTACGGTGGTGGGCCTCAAGATCGTTGGTCTGATTTTGATTGTGGCCATGTTGATCATTCCGCCGGTCACCGCCCGGTTTTGGACCGATCGCACCGACAGGGTTACCCTATTGTCTGGCTGTGTCGGTGGGGTGTCTGCCTATGTGGGGGCCGGACTGTCGGCCATTGCGCCGGCCTTGCCAACCGGTCCGATTATCGTGCTTGTCAGCTTTGCGTTATTTGTGTTCTCGATCCTGTTTGCACCATCGCGTGGCGTATTGGCGGCGGTATTGCGTCACCTCAGGTTTCAACGTCGCGTGCATATGCGTCAGGGATTGTTAGCCTTGGCGCAGGGGCAGCCGATTTACGAAAGTTTCACATTGCGGCTATTGCGTCGTGCCGGGCTGGTCGAGGCGGACGGGGTGGCCACCGATACTGGGCGCGCGCGTGCCGCAAAAGCACTGCTGGACGAAAAGCGCTGGGCTTTGGTGCGCGCCGATCACGCATTGGAAGGCGCGGCCGCGCTTTACGATGGCTTGCGTGCGCTTGAAACCGTGCTGACAGAGGATCAGATTTCGGAAATTGATCGCAAAATTGGTGGACCACAGGGAGTCAGCGCATGAGCGGTGAAGAATTTGTTCCCCTGAGTTTGACGCCATTGCTTATCGGTGTTTTTGCGGCAATTGCCTGCGCTTTGCCGGGAAACTTTTTGTTGCTGCGTCGCCAAGCGCTGATTGGGGATGCCATAAGTCATGTTGTGTTGCCCGGCATTGTTGTGGCCTTTCTGCTCACAGGTGTTGTCGCGGCTTGGCCGATGATGCTGGGGGCTGCCGGGGCGTCCTTGTTGGCGGTTGGTATGATCGAGGCCATTCGCCGGCTTGGCAAGATTGAACCGGGTGCTGCCATGGGCGTGACTTTCACGTCTATGTTTGCCGGTGGTGTACTGTTGCTTGAACAAACGGACACGTCGTCAGTGCACCTGGATGTGGAGCACGCCCTATATGGCAATTTGGAAAGTTTGATTTGGCTAGACGCCACAGGATGGGGCAGCCTGATGGACCCGGTTGCGCTGGCAGGGTTGCCGGAAGAGCTGATTCGGATTGTTTTGACGCTGTTTGCAGTGCTGCTGTTTATCGCTTTGATGTGGCGACCTCTAAAAATCTCAACCTTTGATCAGGGGTTCGCACAGGCTGTTGGTGTGCCAACGGGCCTGGTTGGATTGGCTTTGGTTATTGTCGCAGCGGTTGCCGCCGTCGCGGCTTTTGACGCGGTTGGGTCAATCATCGTGATTGCGATGTTCATTTGCCCACCAGCGGCAGCCCGTTTAATGACCAACCGGCTGGAAATTCAAATCGCCTGGAGTGTGGTGTTTGCAGTCTTATCTGCGAGCCTAGGCTATGTGCTGGCCGGATATGGGCCACTTTGGCTGGGCTTGGATCACGCTGTCAGCGCGGCAGGTATGATCGCGACCATTTCAGGGCTGGTACTGGCAGCCTGTGCCATTGCTGCCCCATGCCGTGCGCGATCGGGTGCGCCAGCAACTTAAGAACTTGCGTTTTCAAGGTTGTAGCCTCGAAATTCCTTTGCCGTTCTCAGGCTAAGCAGGGTCTTCATTTGTTGCACAGCGGGAATATCTGCCAGTCGATCCCGATAAAGGCTCTCATAATCGCGCGCGTTCCCTGCGGCAACGCGAATGAGAAAGTCAAATTCGCCTGAAATCAAATGGCACTCTAAAACATCGTCCATACGCAAAATCGCTTCTTCAAAAGCTTCTAGGTCGGCGCGCTTGTGTGAGGTGAGCTTGATTTCGATAAAAACCTGGATCTCCAATCCAACCGCAGCCCGATTTATCTGCGCAGCGTAATGGGAAATTCTCCCATCTGTTTCCATCAATTTTACGCGTCTATGACAGGCGGAAAGTGACAATCCGACCTGCTCAGACAGGTTTGCCATCGAAATTTGACTATTTTTTTGTAGAATGGAAAGAATTCGAGTGTCTATTCTGTCCATGGGAAAATTTCCTAATTTCTGAGATAATTTCGCGCTACTTTCCAATATTTTCCGAAAAAGGCGCGAAGTTCAAGATTTATTGCATGCCTTGACAAGATAGGTTGTGGTCGCGTCAGTTTGGCGCACAACAATAAAAATCGGGAGTGACACTAATGTCCGAGAAATACGTCGTTGGGTTCGACGGCAGCGAAGCCGCCAAGCGCGCGCTGGAATTCGCAGTCGGCCGTGCAAAGTCAAATGGGGGATCCGTTGTGGTTGCCCATGTTCTGGAATGGTCGCCATATTCTTTCCTTACGCCAACCGAGTTGGAAGAACGCCACAAGCGGCGGACAGAAGAAATGGACCGCGCTGAAACGGCTTTGATGAAGCCAGTTCTGGCAGGTTTGGCGAATTCAGGTGTAACCGTAGAAAGCTCTATCAAATACGGAAATATCGCAGAACAGCTGGGAGTCATCGCCAAAGATGCGGGCGCCAGCCAAATTGTGATTGGTCGTAATGGCCACAGCGGCATCGGAAGCCGTGTGTTCGGTTCAGTTGCTGGGTCTTTGGTGCAAATCGCACCTGTCGCCACAACTGTCGTTCCATAAGATATCCAGACAGGGACAGAAAAATGAAATCCAATTTTACGCGCGCAGCACTGGCTGCGACCGTGCCTATGTTGGCGGCAATGCCAGCAAATGCACAGACAATCGGCGAAACGATTAATGCGACCTTTGCCAAATACACAGGCCCGTTTGTAGGTCTGGTCTTTAGCCCATTCCCGGGCACAAGCTTTCCATGGATTGTTGCGTGGCTGGTCATTGCTGCGACAATCTTTACCTTTTACTTTGCTTTCATTCAGCTTCGTGGCTTCAAACACGCGATCTCACTGGTGAAAGGTGACTATTCTGATCCAAACGACGCGGGTGAGGTTAGCCACTTTCAAGCACTGGCCACCGCACTGTCTGGGACCGTTGGTCTGGGCAACATCGCAGGTGTTGCTGTTGCGGTTGGCATTGGTGGTCCAGGTGCAACATTCTGGATGATCCTTGCAGGTCTGATGGGCATGGCATCCAAGTTCACCGAATGTACGCTAGGTGTTAAATATCGGAACGAATACCCTGATGGCACCGTTTCCGGTGGCCCGATGTACTATATTACCAAAGGCTTCGCAGAGCGCGGTTTGCCACTGGGTAAGCCATTGGCGATTCTATTCGCAATCTTCTGTATTCTTGGTGCGTTCGGCGGAGGCAATATGTTCCAAGCCAACCAAGCACACGCGCAGATCACCAACGTTGTGGGTGACTACCCGGGCATCATCACTGGTGTCGTCTTTGCCGCGATCGTGTTTGCTGTGATCGTGGGTGGCCTGCAGTCCATTGCAAAAGTAACCGAAAAAATTGTTCCAATTATGGGCGTTATGTATGTTGCGACGGCTGTTGTGATCCTGCTGATCAACTTTGATCAAATCGGTTGGGCGTTTGGCCAAATCTTTAACGGCGCATTCACCGGCCTTGGTGTTGCTGGCGGCATGGTTGGTGCGTTGATCCAAGGTTTCAAACGTGCGGCGTTCTCAAACGAAGCGGGCGTTGGGTCTGCGGCGATTGCGCACTCTGCGGTGAAAACCAAAGAACCAATCACCGAAGGCTATGTGTCTTTGCTTGAACCGTTCATCGATACCGTTGTGATCTGTACAATGACTGCTTTGGTGATCATCATCACAGGTCAGTTGATGATTGATCCTGCAACAGGCAACTACCTGTTGAATGAAGCGGGTTCAGCGATTGCGACTGTTGATGGTAACTCTGGCGTTGCGCTGACATCTGCAGCGTTCTCTTCTGCTTTTGGTGGCTTCAAGTACATCCTGGCGATTGCAGTGATCCTGTTTGCGTTCTCAACCATGATCTCTTGGTCTTACTACGGGTTGAAAGCTTGGACATTCTTGTTTGGTGAAAGCAATGGCTCTCAGCTGTTCTTCAAAGTGCTGTTCTGCATCTTTGTTGTGATTGGTGCCTCTGCTTCGCTTGGCCCAGTCATCGACTTCTCTGACGCGGCGATCTTCTCCATGGCGGTTGTGAACATCACTGCGCTGTACTTCCTGATGCCAATCGTGAAGCGTGAGCTTCAAGGCTATTTGGGTCGTATCAAGTCTGGTGAGATCAAAAAATTCAGCACACCTGCTGAATAATTTCAGCCGTATTGAATGACTAAAAGGCCGGGTTTTGCCCGGCCTTTTTTCTTGTTTTGTTCTTTTGCTTTGCAGTGGCAGAATCGGCGTATGTTGTGCTAGATTTGGCGGTATGGCACAGATTGACCCCCAAATAAGCGAAAAACACCCTATTATCCGGCAATTGGACGAAGGGGCGATCAACCGCATTGCGGCGGGTGAAGTTGTGGAACGCCCAGCCAGTGCCGTGAAAGAATTGGTCGAGAACGCGATCGATGCGGGTGCGACCAGAATAGAAGTCGCAATTGCCGACGGTGGTAAGACGCTTATTCGGGTAACAGACGACGGTTGTGGCATGTCCGCAGATCAGTTGCCGCTGGCCCTGTCGCGGCATGCGACCTCAAAGATTGATGGGTCGGACCTGCTGGATATTCATACATTTGGATTTCGCGGCGAGGCGTTGCCGTCCTTGGGGGCTGTGGGCCGTTTGACCATTACATCGCGGGTCAAAGGCGGCGAGGCGGCTTCGATCTCTGTCAAAGGCGGGCAAATGTCTGCAGTGAAACCGGCAGCACTTGGCGGCGGGACCATCGTAGAGTTGCGTGATCTTTTTTATGCGACGCCCGCGCGTTTGAAATTCATGCGGTCTGACCGCGCCGAGAGTCAGGCGATTAATGATGTGATCAAGCGATTGGCCATGGCAGAACCCTATATTGGTTTCACTTTACGCGATGTAACCTCTGGCGGCGAAGGCCGTGTGACCTTTCGCGCTGACCGGGAAAGCGGTGATCTGTTTGACGCGCTGCATGGTCGATTAGCGCGCATATTGGGGGCTGAATTTGCCGAAAATGCCCTGCGCATTGATGCGGAACGCGAAGGTTTGCGGCTGATTGGTTATGCGGCTTTGCCGACTTATTCGCGTGGATCATCCTTGGCGCAATACCTGTTTGTGAATGGGCGCCCGGTGAAAGACAAATTGTTGGTAGGTGCCTTGCGCGGAGCTTATTTTGATTTTCTGAGCCGTGATCGGCACCCTGCCGCCGCATTGTTCATTGATTGTGATCCGCAACTGGTGGACGTGAATGTGCACCCCGCCAAATCCGAAGTGCGATTCCGTGACCCGGGCATGGCCCGCGGATTGATTGTATCGGCCCTGCGCCATGCTTTGGCCGAAGCAGGACACCGCGCCTCGACCACCGTGGCCGTGGCCACATTGGACGCGATGCGACCTGAACCCCTTGGGCCTGCGCGGGTCTATCAAATGGATCGGCCTTCGATGGGCGCAAGACAGGCTGCTTATCAGTTTCAGGTCCCCGTGCCAGATGCGCCAGGTCTTGCCGAGCACCCGACTGTTTGGGACAGTGGGCCCAGCGCTGGGTTGATGGAGATGCCCGTTTCAGGGCGCGTTGTAGAAGTGCCAGAAACCGAGCCTGACGATCACCCTCTGGGGGCAGCACGTGGACAGGTACATGAAAATTACATCATCGCCCAGACCGCAACAGGCATGGTAATTGTGGATCAACACGCCGCACATGAACGTTTGGTCTATGAGCGGCTTAAGACACAGATGGCGGAAAATGGCGTTGCGGCGCAGGCCTTGCTGATCCCAGAAATTGTAGAATTGTCGGAAGGCGACTGCGCACGGGTTTTGGCGGTGGCTGACGCGCTGACAAAACTGGGTCTGACCATTGAAGCCTTTGGCGGTGGTGCCATTGCGGTACGAGAGACGCCCGCGATTCTGGGGGAGGTAAACGCCAAAGCCATGATCTTAGACATTCTGGACGAGCTGGATGATCAGGGTGAAACCATGTTGGTGCAGGCCAAGATCGAGGCGATCCTAAGCCGTGTGGCCTGTCATGGGTCAATCCGATCAGGCCGCCGCATGCGCGCTGATGAAATGAATGCACTGTTGCGCGAAATGGAGGCCACGCCACATTCCGGTCAATGCAACCACGGGCGCCCCACCTATGTAGAACTCAAACTGGCCGATATCGAGCGGCTGTTCGGACGGACGTGATGGATTTTTCTGATCCACAAATACAGCTTTTTCTTTTGATCGGGGCAGCAGTTCTTGTGGCGCTGATCCTGTTGATGTTGCGCGCAGTGTTGCGTCAATCAGCCCAGTCGGCTTACCAAATGACTGTGTTGGGGCAGCGTGTTGATCAATTGTCTTCGGGCCAAGATCAGCTTGGTGGCAGCCTGAGCAACGTCGCACAAACCCAGGCCCATGCGCAGCATCAGATTACCAATTTGATGGAGCAACGTTTGGGGGAAGTGCAACTGAATTTGCATGAAAACCTAGCGAAGGTGCAGCGCAGCACCGGTGAAAACCTGGCAACGATGCAGCAAAGCATGACCGATACCTTGGCCTCACAGCAATTGAAACTGTCAGAGGTTCTGGGGCAGTCGCAGGTGCGTATGCAAGAAAATCTTGCAGACCTTCAGATGAAAACCAATCGTTCGCTGACCGATTTGCAGACCAAAATGAGCGAAAGCTTGATGGGCAATGCGAAGAACACGGCGACGTCTTTGACCGCCTTGCAAGAGCGACTTTCCACCATCGACAAAGCCCAAGAAAACATCACCAAGCTTTCTGGGGATGTCCTGAGTTTGCAAGATATTTTATCAAACAAACAAACCCGCGGGGCCTTTGGAGAGATTCAGTTAAACGACATTGTGGGCAAAGCTTTGCCGCATGATAGTTTTTCACTGCAACACACTCTGTCTAACGGCAAGCGGGCAGATTGTTTGATCCATCTGCCTAACCCTCCAGGCCCTATTGTGATTGATAGTAAGTTTCCGTTGGAAGCCTATGAAGCGATGCTGAATGCAAAAACAGAAGCCGAGCTAAAGGCTGCGACCACCCTGTTTAAAGCGTCCGTGCAAAAACACATCAAAGATATTTCAGAGAAATACATCATCGAAGGAGAAACCGCAGACGGTGCTTTGATGTTTCTCCCATCCGAAGCGATCTATGCTGAACTGCATTCCAAGCATTCCGAATTGGTGCGAAAGGGATTTGAAGCCCGTGTTTGGATTGTGTCGCCAACCACTTGCATGGCGACGCTGAACACCATGCGCGCGATTTTAAAAGACGCGCGTATGCGTGAACAGGCTGGAGAAATCCGCAAGGCGCTGAAACACCTGCACCGTGATGTCGAAATCGTTGGTGAGCGAGCGGGCAAACTGGAAACGCACTTGCGGCAAGCCAACGAAGACGTCAGCGGTATTTTAACGGCAGCCTCAAGAGCGGGCAAACGCGCGCATCGCCTCGATAATTTTGACTTCGAAGAACTGGCTCCGGACCAGCAACAAGACCTTCCAAACATCGTGCCGTTGACAAAACAGACTGGCGAATAGGGCTTCAGCTTTCAGAGACTTGAGCAGGATCAAAGCGGTCTTGTGTTATACTCGACAGAGTGGCACGAGGAAAGGAGCCGCGACATGTTGAAAATTACACCTTGGAAAGTGGCGCAAGTTGTTCTGATGGGGCGCGAACTGTCGCGTGCAGAGGGTGAATTGCGGGGCTTTTTCGAACGCCTTAACGAAGAAGAAATGATCAGCTTGGTGGCGATCATGTGGATCGGCCGTGAGAGCTTTGAGCCTGAAGAATTGGCCGAAGCCTTGCGGACTGCAAAAGATGAACGCACCATTCCATCCGCTGATTACCTTCTTGGGTCTCCACATTTGTCTGATCATTTGGAAAACGGCATGGACGCTTTGGGCATTTCATTGGTCCAAGCTGAAGATGACCTGATAAACCGCAACTAAGCGACAATGTTTTTGCAACGTGGGCTGGGTCTATCGCTTGCTGTGATTGGCTATTTGTATCCGCCTTTCATTTAGAGGAAGGTGGGCCAGAGCATTCTCGGTCTTGCCGGGAAACATGATTCTTTGCGAGGCCCAAGATGTTGAATTTGAACGACCCCACCTTATTTCGCCAATCCGTTCCCATTGGCTCCCGTTGGGTTGAGGCAACGCCGGAAAGCGGCGAGGCAGTGATTAACCCTTCGACGAATGAATTGATTGGGCATGTGCCAAACCTTGGCGCAGAAGAAACCCGAGAGGCGATTTCGGTTGCCGAGGAGGTGCGGCACGCCTGGGCTGCCCGTAGTGCCAAAGAGCGCGGGTCGGTGCTGCGCCGCTGGTTTGATTTGCTGATCGAAAACCGCGACGATCTGGCCACTATTCTTACGGCTGAACAAGGTAAGCCATACGAAGAAGCCAAGGGCGAAATCAACTATGGGGCTGGCTTTCTGGAGTGGTTTTCTGAAGAAGCGCGTCGCGCTTATGGTGAAACTATTCCAGCACCCTCCGGTGACCGGCGTTTCGTGGTTATTAAACAACCCATCGGCGTTGTTGCGGCGATCACACCATGGAATTTTCCAAATGCGATGATCACCCGCAAGGCTGGCCCTGCCTTGGCCGCTGGCTGTGCCATGGTTTTGAAACCGGCACCACAAACACCATTTTCTGCAATTGCATTGGCTGTTTTGGCGGAACGTGCCGGGCTGCCGACGGGCCTTTTATCGATTATCACCGGCGATGCTGCTGAGATTGGCGGTATTATGACTTCCAGCCCGATTGTGAAAAAGATGACTTTTACAGGATCAACTTTTGTGGGTTCGTTGCTGTACGCACAATGCGCGCCAACCGTTAAGAAACTAGGTCTGGAGCTTGGGGGCAATGCGCCATTTATTGTGTTTGACGATGCTGATCTTGATGCAGCTGCCGAAGGCGCTTTGTGGTCAAAGTTCCGCAACAACGGCCAAACCTGTGTTTGTGCCAACCGAATCTATGTGCAAGCTGGCGTTTATGATGCCTTTGCAGAGAAGTTTGCAGAAAAGGTTAAAACCCTGCGGATTGGCGATGGATTCGATCCAGACTCACAAATGGGCCCTTTGATCGACGATGGCGCAGTCGCAAAAGTAGAGCGCCATATCCAAGATGCACTTGGCAAAGGCGCTTCTTTGGTTCTGGGTGGCCAACGCCACGCTGCTGGTGGTCAGTTCTTTGAGCCGACCATTTTGCGTGACGCAACGGTAGATATGAGTTTTGCCAAAGAAGAGACATTTGGCCCTGTTGCACCGCTTTTCAAATTTGAAACCGAGGCCGAGGTGATTAAAGCGGCCAATGATACCGAGTTTGGTTTGGCGGCATACTTCTATACCAAAGACATGGCGCGCAGTTGGCGTGTTGGCGAAGCGTTGGAATATGGCATGGTCGGCGTGAACGCTGGTGTTATTTCAGCGGTCGAAGCGCCCTTTGGCGGCGTGAAATCCTCTGGTCTTGGGCGCGAAGGGGCGCATCAGGGACTTAGTGAGTTCATGGAAGAAAAGTATATTTGCATGGCCGGTATTACGCCAGCTTAACGACTTTGGCTGTACACAGTAAAAAGGCCCGCCAATCGAGCGGGCCTTTTTTTGTATCGGTTTGAAAAACCTTTTGACTAAAAGTCTAGGTTCTCAACACTCAGGGCGTTTTTCTGGATGAATTCCCGACGAGGTTCAACCACATCGCCCATCAGCTTGGTGAACAGATCATCTGCCCCCGCCATGTCTTCGACCTTGACCTGCAGCAACGTGCGGGCATCTGGGTCAAGCGTCGTTTCCCACAGTTGGCCTGGGTTCATTTCTCCCAGTCCTTTATAGCGTTGAAGCGACAGGCCACGTTCCCCTTCGGACAAAACCGCATGCAACAGATCAAGCGGACCATGAATTATCTGCGATCTCTCTTTGCGGTTCAGCGTCGATGATTGGCCGAATGATTCTTGTAAACTTTTGGTAAAGCTGCCAGTTTTCCTGGCTTCGCCTGACCGCAGCATTGGGCCGTCCAAAGTGCGGACTTCCTCGACACCGCGCAAAATACGAGCAAGTTTGATGCCATGATCCTGCGTGATCCGGCCTTGCCAACCTTTCTCATATTCCAGTGCGATTTGATCAAGCCGTATCGCAACCTTGTCGGCCACACCTTGCAAATCGGCCTCGATAGCTCCCGGAGCAAAGGCACCGGCGATGGCGGCCTGTTCTAGAATATGGCGCGGATAGTGGGTTGGGAAGGCGTCCAAAACCCGCTTGAGCTGACGTGCTTCATTCACCACGCGCGCAAGGTCTGCACCAATAAGTTCTTCACCGGACCCAAGACGCAAAACGGCACCATCAATGCCTTGCTCAACCAGATAATCATCCAAAGCCGCTTGGTCCTTCAGATAGACCTCGGACTTGCCGCGGGCAACTTTGTAAAGCGGCGGTTGCGCGATATAAAGATGGCCGTGTTCGATCAATTCAGGCATTTGGCGATAAAAGAAGGTCAGCAAAAGCGTTCGAATATGGGCACCATCGACGTCCGCATCAGTCATGATTACCACTTTGTGGTAGCGCAGTTTGCTGATGTTAAATTCATCCCTGCCGATGCCGGTTCCAAGCGCCATAACCAGATTGCCAATTTCCTGGCTGGACAGCATTCGGTCAAACCGCGCCCGCTCAACGTTTAGAATTTTACCACGCAAGGGCAGAACAGCCTGGGTACCTCGGTCACGACCTGTCTGCGCAGATCCGCCAGCGGAATCACCCTCCACCAAGAAGACTTCGGTTTTGGAGGGGTCTTTCTCAGAGCAATCTTTCAACTTCCCAGCAAGATAATTCACATCCATCGCGGTTTTCCGCCGCGTCAGCTCGCGGGCTTTGCGCGCGGCTTCCCGCGCCATCGCCGCCTCGTTGATTTTGCCAACGATCATCTTGGCTTCGTTGGGGTTTTCCTCAAACCATTCCGTCAGCTTTTCCCCCATCAGGCTTTCGACTGCAGGGCGCACTTCGGATGAAACCAATTTGTCTTTTGTCTGGGAAGAGAATTTTGGATCGGGCACTTTGATCGACAAAACGCACGTCAGACCTTCTCGCGCATCATCGCCCGTAAAGGTGATTTTCTCGCGTTTTGCGATGCCACTTTCCTGGGCGTATTTTGTCAGCGTACGTGTCAGCGCACCTCTGAAACCTGCCAAATGCGTGCCGCCGTCGCGCTGCGGAATGTTGTTGGTAAACGGCAACACGGTCTCATGGTAACTGTCGTTCCACCACATCGCGACTTCGACGCCAATGTCGTCTTTTTCACCAATCACATAGATTGGGTCAGCCAGCATGGGGGTTTTGTGGCGATCGACATATTTGACGAATTCTTTTACACCACCGTCGTAATAAAGCTCTGATTTCAGCGGCTCGGCAGGACGTTCGTCCTCGAGGATAATGCGCACCCCTGAATTCAAAAACGCCAATTCACGCAGGCGCTTTTCGAGGGTGTCAAAAGAATAGTTAAGATTGGAAAACGTATCTGTTGATGCCAGAAAACGCACCTCGGTCCCCGTATGGTCCCCGGCTTCACCTGTGATCTTCAGATGCTCGGTGGTAAACCCGCCCTCAAAGCGCGCGAAATGTTCTTTGCCATTGCGCCACACGCGCAATTCCAGCCAATCCGACAGAGCGTTCACAACCGAAACGCCAACGCCATGCAGGCCGCCTGACACCTTATAGGAATTGCTGTCAAACTTACCACCAGCATGTAGCTGCGTCATAATAACTTCGGCCGCCGAAACGCCTTCTTCGGCGTGGATATCCACGGGAATCCCACGGCCGTTATCCGCCACCGACACAGAACTATCAGCGTGTATTTTTACGGTCACATAGTCAGCGTGCTTGGCCAAAGCTTCGTCGATGCCATTGTCCACGACCTCGTACACCATGTGGTGCAGGCCAGAGCCGTCATCCGTGTCTCCGATATACATGCCGGGGCGTTTTCGGACCGCCTCTAAGCCTTTGAGAACTTTAATGGAATCCGCGCCATATTGCTCGGGTGTTTGCGCGTTGTCGCTCATGTGTGGACGTCCTCTAATCTTTCAAGATTTTATACGCCTGTGGCGCGGCAATGTCACGCGAATGACGTGAATTAGTGAACCGCTCTGGGTGGGAAATTGCGAGGTTTCACAAGTGGCGAAATCCGGGAATTTGAGTATTTGTGGAAAAGTGAAGCTTAGGTGGAGTTGAAATGCGAAATACCCGCGTTTTCAGCGACGTGCAGGTATTGCGCGCGTGCACCCAGAGTTTCAAAAAGACTGACCTCTGTGCCGGTCATCCAGGCCTGGGCTTTCAGCGCGCAAATCTCATCATAGAGGGCGGCGCGGCGAGCGGCATCCAAATGCGCTGCGACTTCGTCCAGCAAGAGGATCGGCGGGGTGCCAAGTGTTTCAAAAAGCGCCCGTGCATTCGCCAGTATCAAGGAGATCAGCAAGGCTTTTTGTTCACCCGTCGAGCATTCCGCCGCAGCGATGCCTTTGGCTTTGAACGCCGCGTAGATATCAGATCGGTGGGTGCCTACAAGCGTGCGTCCTGCTGCAATATCGCGACTGCGGCTTTCTGCAAAGGCCTCTCGAAAATCAACTTCTGTGTTTGGCAGCGAGCCTTCTGTTTGCTGCAAATCGAGCTCTGCCACAGGGAAGGCGGTGGTCGCCTTGTCCTGCGCGCGCATAAGGTGGGCGAGTGTCGCCAGACGGTTGGCGTGAATACGCGTGGCGGCTTTGGCCATATGGTCTTCGAGCGCGCGATACCAATGGGCGTCGCGCACCTGTTCCTTGAGCAAGCGGTTGCGTTCGCGCATGGATTTTTCGTAGACCAGCGAGGCTTCGGCGTGATCGGGGAAAAACGATAGGGCAGTGCGGTCTAGAAAGCGTCGACGGCCCTCTGCGCCCTCGATCCACAGCCGGTCCATCGCGGGGATTAGCCAGATGATGCGACACAACGCGCCGAGGCGGGTTTGTGGTTGGGCCTTGTCGTTTATTTTGACCTGGCGCGCCGCACCTTTGTCTGACCAGGTTTCGATCTCTTGCACACCCTGAGGGGTGGTCAGTTGGCCAGAAAGCTTCCAACCCAATGCTTCCGGGCGGCGAGTCATATCCTGGGCGCTGGCGCGACGTATTCCCCGGCCTGGGGAAAACAGGGAAACCGCCTCTAGGATGTTGGTTTTGCCCGCGCCGTTTGGACCAAAGAGTGCAATCGGGCGCGCATCGCAGTCAATTGTGCTGCGCTTGTGGCTGCGAAAATGCGAGAGCGTTAGTTTTGTAAGGGCAAGAGTCATAAGGCCTCCGGCAATGGTGCGGAGGCCTTAAGGTCAAGGGATATGAGGGCGGTTGCGCTCACACTCGCATTGGCATGACAACATACACCGCAGTGGTGTCGTTGCCTTCGCGCATCAATGTGGGATCGCCCGCTGAATTGAACATGAACACAGCGTTTTCGCGATCGACTTGGCTGGCGATTTCCAGCAAGTATTTGGCGTTAAAACCGATTTCAAGCCGTTCGTCGCCATAGGCCACAGCCAGTTCTTCTTCGGCGGCACCCGAGTCAGGGGCATTCACGGAAAGAATCAGCCGGTCTTCGTCCAGGGCCAGCTTCACTGCGCGCGACCGCTCTGACGATACAGTTGCCACGCGATCCACGGCCTGGGCAAACTCCGCAGCGTCCACCTCAAGCCTGCGGGTGTTGCCTGTCGGAATAACGCGGGTGTAATCTGGAAATGTGCCATCGATGACTTTTGACGTAAGGGTGATATTTGGCGTGGCAAACCGCACTTTGGTTTCTGAAACGGAAACGGCTATGTCCATATCGTCATCGTCCAAGAGTTTACGCAGCTCACCCACGGTTTTGCGCGGAACGATAACACCGGGCATATCAGCGGCGCCTTCTGGCAGATCAGAATCGATGCGCGCCAATCTGTGGCCATCTGTGGCAACACAACGCAACACGCGACCACCTTCGGCGTCAGAAATGTGCATGTAGACGCCGTTCAAGTAGTACCGGGTTTCCTCGGTAGAAATTGCAAATTTCGACTTGTCAAAAAGCCGGCGCAACTTGGCGGCATTGGCCGTGAAATTGCAGGCATATTCAGACGATGCCATCACCGGGAAGTCTTCTTTTGGCAAGGTGGCCAACGAGAAATTTGAACGCCCGGCTTCGACTGTTAGGCGACCTGCCGTACCATCGTCTGCCAGGGTGACCAGGGCACCGTCAGGCAATTTGCGGACGATTTCATGCAGCGTGTTGGCAGCGACCGTTGTAGAGCCCGCGCGTTCCACCATGGCGTCGGCTTTGTCGACCACTTCGATATCCAAGTCAGTGGCGCGGAACTGCACCGTGTTGCCTTCTGCTTCGATCAGAACATTCGCGAGGATCGGAATGGTGTTGCGGCGTTCAACAACTGACTGCGCCTGAGACACCGCTTTAAGCAACGTGCCGCGTTCGATGCTGATTTTCATCCCTATATCCTCCGCATTGCCGGGGAGCTCACAGTAGCTGTTTCCCCCTCTGGCTCAAGACTTTTTTCGTTTGTCGGCTGTATTTAAAGGAGCGTCAACCGCCCAAAGAAAAAGCGGGCCGAATTGGGCCCGCTAATTTGCGTTTTTTAGTCTTTTGTCACGCTTCGAGCGCACGACGTAGCATTTCGAGGTCTTCGGCGATTTGCCCATCGCTGCTGCGCAGCTCTTCGATGCGTTTGACCCCATGCATCACGGTGGTGTGGTCACGTCCGCCAAACCTGCGGCCGATTTCTGGTAGCGAGCGGCTGGTCAGCTGTTTGCACAGGAACATCGCAACTTGGCGGGGGCGGGCAAAATTACGCACGCGCTTAGGGCCAATCATGTCAGAAAGCCGAATGTTGTAATGCTCAGCGACCCGACGCTGAATTTCTTCGACGCTGATTTTGCGTTCGCTTGCGCGCAGCACATCAGACAGACAATCCTGGGTCAAATCCATCGTGATCTCGCGGCCAACCAACGAGGCAAAGGCGAAGAGACGCGTCAGGGCCCCTTCTAGCACGCGCACGTTGGTAGAAATGCGATGGGCCAGAAATTCCAGCACGCCATTTGCCAATTCAAGATCCGGATATTGGGCGCGGTATTGATCCACTTTGGACTGCAGAATGCCAAGGCGCAGTTCATAGTCGGTTGGGTGTAGATCAACCACCAAACCACATTGCAGACGTGAGCGAATACGATCCTCGAGATCTTTGATTTCACCGGGTGCGCGGTCTGCTGAAATGATGATCTGTTTGTTTTGGTCCACCAAGGCATTGAAGGTGTGAAAGAACTCTTCTTGGGTGGAATCTTTGCCCGCGATGAATTGCACATCGTCGACCATCAAAACATCGACGGACCGAAACAGCTCTTTAAAGTCCATCATCTTGCGATCACGCAGCGCTTGAACAAATCGGTACATGAACTGTTCGGCAGACAGGTAAAGCACGTTCAGGTCAGGGCGTTGCGTTTGAAGCTCCCATGCAATGGCGTGCATCAGGTGTGTTTTACCAAGGCCAACACCACCATACAGAAAAAGCGGGTTGAACGTGACCGGGCCGCCCTCTGCTACGCGCCGCGCGGCGGCGTTGGCCAATTCGTTTGGCTTGCCAACAACAAAGCTGTCAAATGTGAAACGCGCATCAAGCGGGGCACCAGGCAGCGTGTCGCGTGACGTTTCTTGGGCGTTGTTTGCCGACTGCTTTGCAATGTGGGTCTTTGCAGACGCTGCGGCTTGAATAGCAGGTGCTGTGACACCACCGTTTGCCGCGTTTCGGTTGGCCACGCGAAAGTGGACTCGCTGAACGGCCTCGCCAGCTTGGGTCAGCTGGTGAATGATCAAATCGCCGAAATTCTGAGACACATAGTTGCCGATAAAGTTGGTTGGCACGGTAAAGGTGGCCACACCATTTTCCAAATCGGCAAACTTCAGCGGTTCAATCCACGCCTTATAGTTATTCTGCCCTACTGTATTTAAAAGGTCTTTTTGAAGCGACCCCCAATGCTCCTGTCTCATCTGTCCCCGATTCCGCGTCTTGCCATTAGGAGGGCCCATGCCCCAAGTCGTTTGCCTTACCCCGATTCGCATCGACTCTCTAAGGTCCGTACTGGAATTTGCTGTGCCAATGGCACTCTACAGACAAATCTACTCTGTTTCGACAAAGTCCCCACTTTGCCGATTGTTCTGTCTTTAGCGCACATATGTGCGAGCAAATAGGCTTTGCGCTGTGCTCGGTTCCCTAGACGGTCGGCCTTTGGTATTGGCCAATGCTCCCGTCGGTTGAACTATCAAGCAGCGTTTCAGTTTAAGCTGATTAGCGCCGGCCCCCCGAAAGTGACGATGTGAATCGCACTTACGAAACTAGCAATTTCGGCTGTGTACGAGCAATAGATCTTCGATCTTGACTCTGCAAAAGCTGAAAAAGAATCTCTTGGGGGTTTTCTAAAGCGCAATAAAAAAAGGCGCCCTCGTATAGAGGACGCCTTAAATCTGTAAGTCTCAGAGTGACTTAGCCCAGTGCTTTTACACGAGCTGCCAAGCGAGAGATTTTGCGAGATGCTGTGTTTTTGTGGAAAACACCTTTAGTAACGCCGCGCATTACTTCTGGTTGAGCAGCTTTCAAAGCCGCTGTTGCTGCCGCTTGGTCGCCAGAAGCAATGGCTTCTTCGGTGATGCGCAGGAATGTGCGGATGCGAGAGCGACGTGCTTTGTTTACAGCAAAACGTGCTTCATTCTGACGGGCGCGTTTTTTAGCTTGTGGTGAGTTTGCCATGAATCTCAGACCTTTATTTCAGTGTTCGTTGCGATGCGGTTGCGTGCACACTCCTAAAACGAGTCCGCCCGATCTCTCGGGACGATTCTTGCCTAGGCGGGCATCACGCGCATGTATGACGGCGCTCTATAATGCGTTTTTTGTATAAAGGGAATAGCAAAATGCAGGATGTTCCACGTCGTGTTGTTTGGATCAATCCAACCGAATCGCGACGCATTTTTGCAACAACCCAATGCGCAGGAAAAAGGCCGCCGAAAAACGGCGGCCTTAGAAAATTGTCATGGGCTTTACTTGTCGCGAAATTGCGCTTCGCGTTTTTCCTGAAAAGCAGCCATGCCTTCTTTCTGGTCTTCTGTCGCAAACAACGAATGAAACAAGCGGCGTTCAAACAGAATACCCTCACTCATGGTTGTCTCATAAGCCCGGTTCACGGCTTCTTTGGCTGCCAAGCTTGCAATGATCGACTTTTCCGCAATCTTTTGTGCGGCACCCATCGCCTCGTCCATCAGCTTTTTGGCTGGAACAACACGAGACACCAAACCAGAGCGCTCAGCCTCTGCGGCATCCATAAAGCGGCCTGTCAGGTGCATATCCATTGATTTGGATTTGCCAACAAACCGCGTCAGGCGCTGGGTGCCACCGATACCGGCAATTACACCCAAGTTGATTTCTGGCTGGCCAAACTTTGCAGTCTCGGACGCAATGAGAAAATCACACATCATCGCCAGTTCGCAGCCGCCGCCAAGAGCATAGCCTGAAACGGCGCCAATGATCGGTTTGCGGGTGTTTGCAACCGCGTCGCCTTCGCGCGCAAAGAAATTGGACAGATACATATCAACGAATGTTTTTTCAGACATTTCCTTGATGTCTGCGCCAGCGGCAAATGCCTTTTCTGACCCTGTCAGAACGATGCAGCGCACTTTGTCGTTTGCATCAGCCTCTTCCAAGGCCGTTGCCAGTTCCCCAAGCAACTGAGAGTTCAACGCATTCAATGCGTCTGGGCGGTTAAGCTTGATCAGTGCTACGTGATCTTCCACTTCGACGATGATCGTCTCAAAGGCCATGGATTTGCTTTCTGTTGTTCCGGTCAGAACGATTCCTTACCACTTGCACATGGTTGATCAAGTTATCTTTGGCATTGCGCACAATAGAAAGTGGAACGACCCGACTGGGTGATTCGTGTAATTTGCCCATCACAATCATCGGTGTGACAGGGGGCACCCTCACGGCCATAGACATCAAAGGAGTGTTGAAAATATCCAAGTTCTCCATGCGTTTGGCGGAAATCCTTGAGCGAGGAACCCCCCGCAGAAATCGCATCTTCGAGCACCGTTCGGATGATTGGAATCAGCGATGAAATCTCGGTATTTGAGAGATTGTTGACGTGGCGTTTGGGCGCGATTTTTGCGCGGTAAAGTGCCTCGCACACATAGATATTGCCCAAACCCGCAACAATCTTCTGATCTAAGAGCGCTGATTTGACCGGTGTTTTGCGTCCACTAAGCCGGGCAATCAGGTAGTCCTCGTGGAAATCATTGCCCAAAGGTTCCGGCCCAATACTGGCCAGTAAAGGGTGTTCAGGTGCCGAAGCCGTGTCCAGCAAATCCATTGCACCGAAGCGGCGCGGGTCGTTAAACGTGATGCGCGCGCCGTTTCCCATATGCAAAACCACATGATCGTGTTTCTCGGGGGCCGGATGGTCATGCGCAAATTGCCCAAGTGGGTCGCCAGACACCAGCATCCGGCCCGACATGCCCAAATGGATCAGTAAGGTTTCCCCGGTCGAGAGGTCCGCGAGAATATACTTTGAGCGGCGTCGCAGTTGCTTAACTGTCGCGCCCGTTAGCCTTTGTGCCATGCGTTCCGGAAAGGGCCAACGCAGATCGGGCCGGTTTATGTCGGCCTGTTTGATCGTCGCATTTTCCATAGCAGGCACCAGACCGCGTCGTACGGTTTCGACCTCTGGTAATTCGGGCATGGCGCGCCTTTCTTGTTGTGCGAGACTGGGTCTGGATAGCCTGTTTTTAAGGCCAAAGGTAGGGGGTGGGCCCTGCGGTCTAATCAGCGCATTGTGCGGCTTTGAAACGCTCTATATGTAGGGCACGACATTACGAGTGGCAGTGACATGACCCAACAAGACCAAAACACCACACATTTCGGATTTGAAACCGTTCCAGAGTCCGAAAAGGCCGGGCGCGTGCAGGGGGTGTTTAACTCTGTTGCCAGCAAATATGACGTGATGAACGACGTCATGAGCATGGGCATTCACCGGGTTTGGAAAGAAGCCATGATGGATTGGCTGGCACCACGTAAGGGACAGAAGCTGCTGGATGTTGCGGGCGGCACGGGGGACGTGTCGTTCAAGTTCTTGGGCCGCGCTGGTGAAGGCCATGCCACAGTCTGTGATCTGACCGAACCGATGCTGGTGGCCGGGCGTCAGCGAGCCCAAGCAGAACAACTGGCCGACAGTTTGGATTGGGTTGTTGGCGACGCAATGGCGCTGCCGTTTGAAGACAGCACCTTTGATGTTTATACAATTTCTTTTGGCATCCGTAACGTGACACGCCCACAGGAAGCCTTGAACGAAGCCTATAGGGTGTTGAAACCCGGTGGCCGTTTGATGGTGCTAGAATTTAGCCAATTGCCAAACCCAGCTATGCAATGGGCCTATGATCGCTATTCCTTTAATGTGATTCCTGAAATGGGAAAACTGATCGCCAACGACCGCGACAGCTATCAATACCTTGTTGAATCTATTCGTAAATTTCCAGACCAAGAGACCTTTTTAGATATGGTAAAAACCGCTGGATTTGAAAATGCGAAGTACCGAAATCTGAGCATGGGCATCGCCGCCCTACATTCTGGGTGGAAAATCTAATATGCGCGGACCCCACAATATCTGGCGCTTGATCCGCACGGGTGCAACACTTGAACGCACCGGCGCGATGAGCGTCGTTCTAGAGGCCTTTGAAGCCCCCAAAGCCCTGCGCATTGTTGCCCGAGGTTTGGTTTTCCCGTTCCGTTGGATTGGTATCAAGGGCGACGTTAGCCAGCCACCGGTCGTGCGCGCGCTAACCGCCCTGGGACCGGCCTATATCAAATTTGGCCAGGTGCTTTCGACCCGGCCTGACGTGGTGGGCAATGAATTGGCGACGCAATTGCGCGTGCTGCAAGACCGCCTGCCTCCCTTTAGTGTTGCAGAAGCCAAGGCGGCTGTGGCCGCGGAACGCGGCACAGACGCTGACGAAATCTTCTCTGAGTTTTCGGAACCGGTTGCAGCAGCTTCCATCGCTCAGGTGCACAAGGCGCGACTGGTCGACAGCGGCGAAGTTGTGGCCGTCAAGGTGCTGCGCCCCGGTATCGAACGCGCCTTTCGTAAGGATGTGGATGCGTTCTACTTTGCGGCGGATTTCATCGAATTCGTTGCCCCGTTTTCGCGCCGCTTGCGGCCGCGCGCAGTGATCGAACATTTTGACGGAGTGGTAACTGGTGAGCTGGATCTGCGCTTGGAAAGCAGTTCTGCCAGTGAGTTTTCTGCCAATACTGCGGCAGACGCCGGCTTTCAGGTGCCGGCTGTAAACTGGGAACATTCAGGGCGTCGTGTTATGACGATGGACTGGGCTGAGGGCGTTTCTTTAGGGGATAACGCGGCATTGGACGCGGCCGGCCACGATCGTCATGCGCTTGGCAGCCGAGTGCTGGAACTGTTTTTAAGCCACGCGTTGCGGGATGGGTTTTTTCACGCTGATATGCATCAGGGCAACCTGAAAGTGGCCGCCAATGGCGATATCATCGCCTATGATTTTGGGATCATGGGCCATATCGACGAATATACCCGCCGGGTATATGCGGAAATCCTCTATGGGTTTATCCAACGCGATTACCAGCGTGTGGCCGAAGTGCATTTTGAAGCTGGCTATGTGCCTGCTGATCAAGATGTCGATGAATTTGCCCGAGCGCTTCGGGCCGTCGGCGAACCGATATTCGGCATGGACGCCAGCAAGCTTTCAATGGGTCGGCTGCTAAACTATCTGTTTGAAGTGACTGAACGGTTTGGCATGGAAACCCGTACCGAACTTATTTTGTTGCAGCGCACCATGGTTGTGGTCGAAGGCGTGGCGCGGTCCTTGGACAATTCCCTAAATATCTGGGATGTCGCTAAGCCGGTTGTCGGCGGCTATATTAAAGAGTCGATTGGTCCAAAGGCCGCGGCACGCGATCTGTTGAAAACCGCAAAAGTACTGGCGCGGTTTGGGCCACGTCTTCCCGGGCTTGTGGAAGCAGCGCTTATCAAACAGGTCACACCGCAAGACACAGCAAAGAAACGCGCCTGGCCACTGGTGACACTGGCTGGATTGGGCGGTGTTATGATCGGGGCTGCAGGGGCTTGCGCGATCTTCTGGTTGATTTAAGCAAGGCGGCGGGTCTGCTGTTGCATTACCTGCTAGGCCATGATCCCGCCGGTAGCCGAAGGCTGGGGTAGCTGGGTCGGTCGAATGCCTCTGGCAGGGGTATTTAGGTCAAGAACAACATGGTCGGTCAACGAAAAGCCCCAGCGTTGGCCAGGGCTTTGTAGATCGTAGCGGACTTGCTTAGTCAATCAGGCCTGCGTGGCGCATGGCGGCATCAAGTTGGGCTTTGGTTTCATCCAGCAGCCCCGTCAGCGGCGAGCGCACTTCTTCGGAGCACAGGCCGAGTTTGGCCATTGCATATTTTGCACCCACCAGGCCGGGTTCGACAAAGATGGCTTCGTGCAAAGGGAACAGGCGATCCTGTAGCTCAAGCGCTTTGGAGTAGTCGCCCGCCAATGTGGCGGCCTGAAATGCAGCACAAAGGCGGGGCGCGACATTGGCTGTTACTGAAATACAGCCTTGGCCGCCATGAGCATTAAACGCCAATGCTGTGCCATCTTCGCCAGACAGCTGGACAAAATCTGTGCCGCAGGTCAGGCGTTGCTGGCTGACACGATTGATATCGCCAGTGGCGTCTTTGACCCCAACAATGCGCGGCAGTTCTGCCAGCTTGCCCATGGTTTCCGGTGTCATATCGACAACTGAACGACCGGGGATGTTATAGATGATGATGGGTAAATTGCAGCAGTCATGGAGCGCGGTGAAATGCGCGATCAGGCCACGTTGCGTTGGCTTGTTATAATATGGCGTCACCACAAGCCCCGCGTCAGCACCGGCTTTTTCGGCGAACTGCATCAGGCGCATGGCCTCTAGCGTATTGTTGCTGCCGGCTCCTGCGATCACAGGCACCCGTCCTGCGGCGGCGCGCACAACTTCTTGGATCACTGTTTCATGTTCTTCATGCGTCAGTGTCGGAGATTCGCCGGTGGTGCCAACCGGCACAAATCCATTGGTGCCTTCGCCAATATGCCATTCGACCAGCTTCTTAAGCGTTTCCAAATCCAGCTCGCCGTTCGTAAACGGCGTGACGAGTGCGGGAAAAGACCCTTTGAGCATGACACGCTCCTTTGTTTTTGCGTAGCTGGGCGAAACGCCCGATGATAGATCGCGCGGACACTAGCGATATGTCGCCAGTTTGCCAAGTTTGTGATTGGCGCTTTTTACTGCACGGACTAATGTTTGGTTCGTATCCAGTGTCACCTAGGAAAATGCAAGACATGATAAGGCTAATTTGGGCGGTACTGTTGACGGTGTTTTTGGCAGATGCGGCGGTGGCGCAGGCAAGCCAGCGTTTGGCGGCCGCGATGGAAGCAGTGCGCCAGAAAGACTGGGTTGCGGCAGCACGGGCTGTCCAGCGTGAAAATGATGTGCTGCGCGATTTGGTCGAGTGGCACCGCTTACGCGCAGGCGAAGGGAGTGCAGGCGAGGCCGCGGCGTTTCTTGCCCGTCGCGGGGATTGGCCCGGTCTGCCCTATTTGCGCAAACAGTCAGAGCCGTCTTTTCAGAATGCCAGTGCCGACCGTGTGATTGCCTTCTTTGATACGCCGGGCACGCAGACGGCAAGGGGCGCATTAGCCTATGCACAGGCGTTGCGCTCCAAGGGGCGGCGCGGAGATGCAGAGGCCGAGATTGTCAAAGCTTGGCTAAGCTTTCCAATGGGGTCAGAAACCCATGATGCCTTTTTGAAAGATCATGGGCGATTGCTTAAGAAACACCATGCGGCAAGATTGGACCATGCCCTGTGGCAGGGCTGGGAAAGTGACGCCAAGCGGCTTTATCCATTGGTGAGCGATGGGCGGCAAAAACTGGCGCAAGCACGCTTGGCGTTGCGGTTTGATCGTCAAGGGGTTGATAGCTATATCGCGGCGGTCCCCGGACGGCTTGCCAAAGATCCAGGGTTGGCATTTGAGCGGTTTCAATGGCGCGCGCGCAAGGGGCGCAATGCCAGCGCGATAGAATTGTTACTGGCCCAAAGCAGCGCAAATCGACTGGGGGATGCGGCCAAATGGGCCGGGTGGCGGCGCGCACTGGCCCGCAGCGAAATGCGTGCGGGACGTCATAGCATGGCGTATCGCGTTGCATCAGCCCACGGTCTGTCAGACGGCAGCAGTTATGCTGATCTAGAGTGGTTGTCAGGCTATCTGGCGCTGCGGTTTTTGAACAAACCCGGCGTGGCACTGCAGCATTTTGTGCGCTTTGAGCAAGCGGTCGCAACCCCAATATCTTATGGTCGTGCCGGGTATTGGATTGGCCGCGCTTACGAGGCGATGGGCGAGCGTGACGCGGCCTTGAGGGCCTATGCGGGTGGAGGCGCACATCAAACCTCTTTTTATGGTTTGCTGGCTGCCGAAAAAGCCGGGCTGCCAATAGAGCCGGGGCTTTCTGGCAATTCAAAGGTCACACCTTGGCGCGGGGCTCCTTACACACGCACATCCGTGCATCAGGCCGCCGTTGTTTTGCTCAATGCGGGCGAACTATCTTTGGCGGAACGGTTTTGGACACACCTGGCGGAAAGTCAGGACTCAGCTACAATGGCACAAATGGGCCAAATGGCGATTGAAATCAACGAACCGCATATCGCGGTGATGTTGGGCAAGCGATTTGTACAATATGACACAACGGTGGTCGCGCCTTATTATGCCTTGCATCCCTTGGCCAAACGCAACTTGCCTGTACCTGCTGAAATGGCACTGGCCATTGCGCGACGCGAAAGCGAGTTTGATCCCAAGGTGGTATCTGGTGCAAATGCGCAGGGCTTGATGCAAATCTTGCCCGGCACGGCCAAGCAAGTTGCGGGTGCCTTAGGCGTGCCCTATTCCAAATCACGTTTGTTGTCTGATCCAGATTATAATGTGACGCTTGGGACCGCCTATTTGGCGGGTCTGGCTGATGAATTTGAAGGCAACGTGATCATGGTGGCTGCGGGGTATAACGCTGGACCTAGCCGTCCAACGCGCTGGATGAAAACCAATGGCGATCCGAGACGCCGGGGCGGGATGGATATTATTGATTGGATCGAACACATTCCGTTTAATGAAACCCGCAATTATGTGATGCGCGTCGCAGAAAGCCTTCCAGTGTATAGGGCGCGATTGGGTAAGATCCCACTGCCTGTCCCCTTTAGCAAAGAACTGGTTGGTGCGACTTTGTTACAGCGCTAGACCAACGTCTGAAGTAGCACAAAACAGCCAGAAACTAGCAAGAGGCACAAAATCCAAATTCGGAAACTATTTTCTGATACCCGCGCATAGGCTTTGACACCAAACCAAGCGGCGATCACCGTCAGGGGCACCGCAAAAAGGGCCAGCTTCAAGACTTCGGCTGTTATCACGCCGAAAATGGCCATGGAAAGTGCTGAAAGCGCCAGAATGCACAAGTTAAAAGGCTGATAACGTGCGCGTTGCTCGCTTGCGGGCAGGGCCTGCAATTGCAGCCATACGATTGGCACAGGGCCCGCCAGACCTGCGATGCCGCCAAGAATGCCGCCAATAAACCCAATGGCGCGGTCAAGCGCCAAGGGCTGGGGGCCAATCGTGATGCGGAACTTTTCACCCAGCATTTGCCACAAGGCATAGCTGACCAAAAACAGCCCAATGCCCAACTTGATCACCCAAGGCGATAATACAAACAAAACCAATGTGCCAATCGGCACCCCAATGATTCCACCTGAAATCAGAGGTAAAGCTCGCTTGAAAGTCAGTTGTCTTTTCAGGCGGGCCAGTCCGACGATTTGGCCAGCAACCGCTGCCAGAATGACCAGTGGCGGCACAAGATGTGCTGGCAACACCGCAAACCAGAACGCCGAGGCAAACAAAGCCGTGCCAAATCCAGCAAAACCGCTGACAAACCCCGACACCAAAGCCCCGGTTCCAAGCGCAACCAACGTGTAAATATCCACTGTATTGGCTTCCCCGCTATGGCCCCTGATGATGCTCGCGCCAAAGCGTAAACACCCCAGCACACACCACAATGCTCGCACCCATCGCTACGTTGATACGCAATGTTTCTGCAAAAAAAGCTATACCCAAGATTACGGCAAAGGGCAGCTGTAAAAACGCAAAGGGCTGAACGACGCTTGCTTCTGCATATTCATAGGTTTTGATCAGCAGCCAGTGCCCGACCAACGCGCCACAGCTCAGGATAAGCATCCAAACCAAATCTGTTCCGACAATAGGTTGCCAATAAAACAGTCCGATCACGGTCATGACCACACAACCGCTGACCCCGGTATAGAAAAAACTTGTGGCCGTTGAGTCCTTGATCGCCACATAGCGCGTCATCAGGTGATAAGCCGCAAACATCGCAGCCCCCAATAGGGGCACCGCTGCGGCGGGTGCAAATACCCCATTACCTGGGCGCAGTATCACCAGGACTCCGACAGCCCCCAATCCAATGGCAAACCAGCGCCTGATCCCAACCGTCTCACCCAATACAGGGCCTGAAAGGGCCGCAATCATCAGCGGAAAACAGGCGAAAATGGCGTGGGTTTCCGTTAACCCCAATAGCGTGAACGCTGCGACTGTCACGCAGATCTCCAGTGCTAAAATCAGGCCCCGGATAATTTGCAGATAGGGATGCTTGGTGCGCACCGCCTGTCCAAGCCCCCCATTGCGCATGGCCATCAGAATAACAAATGCCGCAAAAAACCAATATCGGATCATCACCACGACAAAGACATTGTAGTTTTCTGCAAGATGCCGCGAAAGCCCGTCCTGCAACGCAAAGACGAGGGACGTCAGGCACATCAACAGGATGCCAAGCCGATTGTTTGACTTGGCCATATTTAGGTCTTTAACGCCGTTGTCATATGACGTTTGCGGCCAAAACCAGATAGACGGGTCACATCAAATCCGGCGGCTTGCAAATTTCTGCGTACAAACCCGGCAGCAGTATAGGTGGCGGCGGTACCCCCAGCTGTCGTGTGCCGCCCAACCTCTGCCATCAATTTCTCGTCCCAAAGCTCAGGGTTCTTTGCGGGGGAAAACCCATCTAGAAACCAGGCGTCCGCCTGCCAGCTTTCGCGTGGCAACGTCTGTCTGGCGTCACCCAAAATCACCTTGGCCTCTACGCCTTTCAATGTCGCAAGTGTTTTGTCTTGGGCCCAAGCGGCACAGAGCCGCTCTGCAAAAGCACCGACCTCGGGAAAAGACGTCAAAGCCCGCGCCATGTCTTCGGCCTCCATCGGAAAAGCTTCGAAACTGGTAAACTTCAAAGGCGTGGTTTGCCCAGACGCCTCCCAAGCACGCCAGGCAGCCAAAAAGTTCAACCCCGTGCCAAAACCCAACTCGGCAATATGGAACCCTGGCGTGAACCGCGCTGGCAGATTATTGCCGGACAAAAAGACATGACGGGTTTCATTCAGGCCATGGTCCAAGCTGAAATATGGGTCGTCGAAATGGGTCGAGACGGGAATCTTTTCGTCGCGCCATTCCAGTTTTGCTGACTGGTCGCTCATGCGGGAATGCCTTAGAGAATATGGAACGCGTAACTGTGGGCAATGACAGGTGATTTGGCAATGGTGGATGTAACCGTGATGGGGGCAGGGGCCTTTGGGCTTTCAGTGGCTTGGGCCTGCATTCAACGTGGGGCCAAGGTACAGGTCATTGATCCCAATGGTGTAGCCGCGGGCGCATCTGGCGGCATAGTTGGCGCGCTCGCACCGCATACGCCTGAAAACTGGAACGACAAGAAAGCCTTTCAGTTTGAAAGCCTGATTATGGCACGGCAATTTTGGCCCAAAGTGGAAAGTGTCGGTGGTAAGGCTTCAGGATATGGCAGCACGGGGCGCCTGCAGCCCATTGTTGACACGCGTGCGCTGGAATTGGCACACAGGCGGTCTGAAAACGCTCTGACGCTTTGGCAAGGCAAGGCCACGTGGCAAGTGTTGCCTGCCAATTCGGCAGATACATGGTCACCGCAATCAGTCACAGGTTTCCTGATCAAAGACAGTCTAAGTGCCAGAATCCACCCGCGTATGGCCTGCGAAGCATTAGCCGCCGCTATTTTGGCCAAAGGCGGGCGTATATCCACAGATGCCCAGCCCAAGGGGGCTGTTGTCTGGGCGACAGGATGGCAGGGTTTGACTGAGCTTTCCACAGAGCTTGGACGGCCCATCGGCAATGGCGTAAAGGGTCAGGCGATCTTGCTTAAGTACAACCAGTCTTTGATGCCACAGCTCTTTGCAGACAGTGTTCACATGGTGCCGCACATTGATGGCACAGTTGCGATCGGCTCGACCAGCGAACGTGAATTTGACGACCCAACAAGCACGGATGCGCAAATCGATCTGGTACTTGCCCGCGCCATCGAGGCCGTGCCAAGCCTTGCAAAGGCCCCGATATTGCGCCGCTGGGCGGGCGTAAGACCGCGGGCAAAATCTCGGGCACCCATGCTTGGTGCACACCCGACTCGCCCAAAGGACTATATCGCTAACGGCGGCTTTAAAATTGGCTTTGGCATGGCCCCCAAAGTGGGTGAAGTCATGGCGGACCTTATCCTAGAAAACCGGGACACAATTCCCGAACCGTTCAAACCTTCTGCGTCGCTCTAGTGCAGGTCCACACCATCCTAACGCCCGCGGTTAAGGTCAGTCTGCAAAGCCTCCATCAGTCGTTGCACTGCGACCTGATACCGCTCTGAGATCAACCGCCCCTCTGCGTCAAATGCGTCAGCGCTGCTTGAAACGGCCACTTCCGCAGCCGGAACAATACGTGCTTTGAACGGGGTCATACAGGTGCGCAACATGGTTTGAGCGCGAATGCCGCCAGCCCGTCCCGCCGCCGCACTCATGACCGCAACAGGTTTGCCGTCCCAAGGTTTGAGTTTGCTGCGGCTGACCCAATCCAAAGTATTTTTCAAAACACCTGTGATGCCCGAGTTGTACTCTGGGGTTGAAATCAATACCGCATCAGCCTCGGAAATTTGTTGCACCAGTTTTTGCACCGCCAATGGCAACCCGTTTTGCACTTCATCGTCCCCGTCATACAGCGGGATATTCAGGTCAGCCTGCACATAGTCCGCATCGCCAAACAAACGCGCAGCCTCGCGCACAAGCTTGGTATTTGTGGCGTCTTTGCGCAGAGATCCCGAAATGCCAAGCAATTGCAATGTCATAGTGTTCCCTTTAAATCCCTGTTTGCTCAATCCAGAGCCTACGGAAAAACACGCCATAAACAACTTTGATTGCCGCTCATTGGCGCACAGGGTCTGTGCAACCATTGTTCGATCGCCAAACACCTCGTCTGCAATCCTCAAAAAAACCCCGGCACAATTGCACCGGGGTGTCTTAAGTCAATAGATTGCACGGTTGCCGCTATCAGGCGTTGGGTAAAATCACAATTTCAACCCGGCGATTCTGAGCACGACCCTCGGGGGTCAGGTTTGTGGCAAGCGGCTGGTCTTCTCCGCGACCGCTGGTCTGAACACGGGCAAACGGCACACCCGCCTCAAGCAACACATCCGCCACAGCTTCGGCGCGGCGTTGGCTTAGCCCCTGATTGTAGCCCGCATCGCCGACATTGTCGGTGTGGCCTAGAATTTGAATGGTTGAATTTGGATAGGCGCTGAGATTGCCCGCGATGGTACGCAGATCCCGTTGCAAATCAGAACGCACTGCACTGCTGTCAGTTGCAAACAGGATGTCCTGCGGCAGAGTGACAATCAAACGATCACCGGTGTTGGTGATCTGAACATTGTCATTGTTCAGATCGCGCCTCAGATCGGCCTCTTGTTTATCAAGCTCGTTGCCCACCAATGCGCCGATACCAGCGCCGATGGCCGCGCCACGCACCGCCCCTTTGCCTTTGTTGTCGGCGGTCAGGGCACCAAAGATACCCCCCAAAGCCGCGCCAACAGCGGCTCCGTTTTTGGTTTTTGTGCGGTCGATGCCCGCATAATTTGGATCAGTACAGGCGCTAAGCAACAGCGTTGCACCAAGGGTCAGGCCAATGGCCAATTTTGCTCGGATCATATTTGCCTCATTTATGCAGGTCCGTATGCCGGACATGTAAGCTCTGAAGCAAACCTGCGCCTTAGATATGTAAGTCACAAGGGGGAAATCGGCGAGGAATTGCCCATTTTCCTAGGAAAACCGACATTTCAGGCCTCCGCACGGGCTGTTTCATAGGCCAGCATGGCGCGTTTCACCGGCAAACCCCAATGATATCCGCCCAAGCCCCCTGACTTGCGTAGGGCACGATGGCAAGGGATCAGCCAACTGATCGGGTTTCGCCCGACGGCTGTGCCCACGGCGCGCACCGCCTTTGGGTTGGCGATCGCTGCTGCAATTTCCGAATAGGTGGTCACCTGTCCCGAGGGCACGGACAGCAAAGCTTCCCAGACCTTGATTTGCATCGGGCTGCCAATCAAATGCAGCGAAAGGGATTGATCGGTGCGCTTGTCTGCAAAGGCTGCTTGTCCCCACGGCGCTACGCGCGCGCTATCTTCGATGAACCGCGCCATTGGCCAACGCGATTGTAAGTCTTCCAAGGTCTGATCAGCGCCGGTTTCAGCGGCAAAGCCGACCCCACAAATGCCTTTTTGGGTCCCCATTACAATTGCTGGCCCAAACGGCGAGTCAACCCAACTCCAATAGATGTCCAGCCCTCTCCCGTTTCGGGCATACTCACCGGGGCTCATCGCCTCCCAGCGCAAGAATAAATCGTGCAAGCGCCCACTTCCCGAGAGCCCCAGCTCATGCGCTGTATCCAAAGTGGTGTGCTGCGCACGCAGCAACGCCTTTGCATGCCCTAAAGTTAGGTATTGCTGGAACCGCTTTGGAGAAACGCCCGCCCACCGAGAGAACAAGCGCTGAAAATGTGCTGGACTCATGCCCATGGCTTTCGCCAGGTCATCCAGCGACAAATTCTCGTTGCTGTCATCAATCAATTCGATGGCGCGGCGCATAACGCCATAATGATAACTTTGGTCCATATCGCTCATTGCGTCGCCTCCATGCAAAATACCCTAGGGACCAAAATGTCCCAGCGCGACCCGAAACCTGCTGTTTTGCAGACCAAAGATTGATCTTCTGCTACGACACATTTATGGCGACTTCTGTTGTCACCAACCGTCCGGAAGCGATATGGCAAAGCAGCTTGATTATCACACGATCCGCGAGATTTTCACCCGTTTTCACGCGGCAGAGCCAGAACCCAAAGGGGAACTGGACCATGTAAACGCCTTTACGCTTGTCGTGGCCGTGGCCCTGTCTGCCCAAGCCACAGACGTTGGTGTGAACAAAGCCACTAAAGAACTGTTTAAGGTCGCTGACACGCCGCAAAAGATGTTGGATCTCGGCGAAGAGGCTCTGATTGCCCATATTAAGACCATCGGTCTTTATCGCAACAAAGCCAAAAACGTGATGAAGCTCTCCAAAATTTTGGTCGAGCAATATGACAGCATCGTGCCCAATTCTCGCGCTGCCCTTGAAAGCTTGCCTGGCGTAGGCCGCAAAACTGCCAACGTGGTGCTGAACATGTGGTGGCAAACGCCGGCCCAGGCCGTCGACACCCATATTTTTCGCTTTGGCAACCGTTCGGGTGTTTGCCCGGGCAAAGACGTGGTGGCAGTCGAACGGGCCATCGAAGACAATATCCCAGCGGATTTTCAGCTGCACGCCCATCACTGGATGATTTTGCACGGGCGCTATCATTGCAAAGCGCGCAAGCCACTTTGCGGCACCTGCTTGATCCGCGATCTCTGTATGTTTGAGGACAAAAACCTATGACCACCTATCAAGTTGTCGGAATTGGCAATGCAATCGTCGATGTTATCAGCCAGTCAAATGACAGCTTTCTGGACCTGATGGGCATTCAAAAAGGCATCATGCAGCTGATCGAAAAAGAACGTGGCGAATTGCTATATGGCGCGATGACCAACCGGGTGCAGGCCCCGGGAGGGTCTGTGGCAAACACTTTGGCAGGCCTTGGAAATCTGGGTTTGACCACGGCCTTTATCGGCCGCGTGAATGACGACGCGTTGGGCCGGTTTTACGCGCAGGAAATGGTCTCTGGTGGGACCGATTTCCCAAATGCGCCGGTGACAGATGGCGAGTTGCCAACGTCACGTTCGATGATCTTTGTGTCCCCGGATGGCGAGCGTTCGATGAACACCTATCTTGGTATCTCGTCCGAAGTTGGCCCCGATGATGTAGCCGATGACGTGGCCGGACAGGCGATGATCTTGTTTCTGGAAGGCTATTTGTATGACAAGCCCAAAGGTAAAGCCGCCTTTGAGCGCGCCGCGCAATTGACCAAAGCAGGCGGCGGCAAAGCCGGAATTTCATTGTCTGATCCCTTCTGCGTTGACCGGCACCGGGAGGATTTTCAACGACTGGTCGGCGAGCTGGATTATGTGATCGGCAATGAACACGAATGGAAATCGCTTTACGAAACCGATGATCTGGATTTGGCGCTAAGCCAAGCGGCAGAGGCGTCAGGTCTGGTGGTCTGCACCCGGTCTGGTCAGGATGTTTTGCTGATCAAAGGCACAGAGCGCGCGACCGTTGCGGTGACAAAGATTGTCCCGGTCGACGCCACTGGCGCGGGCGACCAATTTGCGGCAGGTTTTCTTTATGGCTATGCCACAGGTCAGGATCTGGCCACCTGCGGACAGATGGGTTGCCTGGCCGCAGCCGAAGTGATTGGCCATTTCGGTGCGCGCCCCGAACATGACCTGAAGGCGCTGTTTCGCAAAAATGGGCTGATGTAGCCAGGCTTTGCGCGCGTGAATTTGGGTATTTGAATCAAGAACAAAGCCAAGGTGCACCTCGCCCTTGCGCCGTTTGAAACTGCATCAATGCTTACGCAAAGGACGGGGCGACTTGTCCTTGAGCGGTCATCGGCTCCCCAGCCTGTACCGCAGAACAATCATTGCTGAATTTGGTTAACAATTTCTTGCCCTTGTTCTTGACCTAAATACCCGGGGGAGAGGCGGTGCTTTGTGGCAGCGCCCCTCAGCGCAGCTCCTTGCGGATCACCAGCTTCAGGCCGGACCAAGTGCTATCAACCGCGCAAACCTTGATATCAACCAGCCCCAACGGCAGGGCGGCCTCGCGGATGACGTCTTCAGTCACAGTTGTGGCAACCTTCGACGACTTTTTAGGCCAGCTTACCCATAGCATTCCGTCACGCGCCATTTGGGCGCGAAAATCTGTGCAATGCTGGCAAAGTTCGGGCCGGGATGTTGTAAAAACATGGCCAATATCACAGCCCTCAAACACCTTAGATCGCCAGATGATGTCAGGCGCGCCTTTTCCCAGCAATTGCTGATAATTGTCAGGCGCTGCAATCAAGGCACCCGACATGCCGGATCTTAGCCCAAGTTTTTGAAACAACTGTCGATCTGAATAGCCAGCCATTTTAGTCCCCTAATTTGGCATGCACCTCATCCAGATCAATGTCTCCGATTGGCAGCTTATTTGACGGATCACCGGCGTCATATTTGAATAGATCAAAATCTCGTTTGTACATTTCATAGACCAAGTGCATTGACAGATCGTCAAAATAGTCTTCGATCGGATGCGCCCGTTTGGGCCCGTGACCTTCGGATTCATTAAAGCGTGGCACATCCGCCAAGGTAATCGGATGCGCGACCTCTATTTGATCCAAAACAGTTCGCATGCCGTCATCAAATTTTTCTGTCCATATGATTTGATCATAACGGCCACCATTCACAATATAGGTGGACACATGTCCCGAACTGGCGGACCAGTGAATGTCCGGGTCCATCGGCCGCCGCCAACGGATGGTGTCCCGCGCAAACAGCAAGAACCGCCGGAAACTTTTGATTTGGTCAAACTCTGCCTGCCCATCATCGCCGCCAACATCAATGCCGTACTTTTGCACCAGCATCGGCACCAGATTTCCGCGATAGCGTCGACCATTGCGTTGAATGCCACAGATCTTGTCAAAGTAAGAACTTAAGATGCGGGTGTATGGATTGCGCACGCAGGTAAAAGCATAGCTGCTGTGATCCTGTACGACCTTGCGGATAGGCTCTTTGCTGTCCTCATGCGCCCATTTGTGCAACCCTGTCTTTGCATCATGGATGTCACCGTCAAAATACGCGCCATGATCAGTGTAATACATGATCTGACCAATGGTGGAACACGCGCATTTTGGAACAACGCGGTACACAACACTCTGACTTTCTGTCATCCAGGTGCCCGGGAATCCCATATTCAATGCCTCCGGTTATTGGCAGCTTAAATTCTTCAAGCCACACTTTTGTATTGGAATTAAAAAACCAAAATTTCGCTGTTTATTCAATCTGTCTTCACCTTTATCAAGTAAACAATCGGGTTAACACAGGGTTACAGTTTCCAGTATGGCAAAGATCGCATACATTCTTTTGTGTCACAAAGACCCGGTGGCGATTGTTCAACAGGCGCAGCAATTGACGGCCAAGGGCGACTGCATGGCCATCCACTTTGATGCCAGCGCTGACCCACAAGATTTCCAAGAGATTCAAGCGGCGCTTGCGGATAACCCCAATGTGACCTTTGCAGATCGGCGCATCAAATGTGGTTGGGGGGAATGGTCTTTGGTTCAGGCCACGCTACATGCGATTTCTGCAGCGCTGCGTGATTTCCCAAAAGCCACACATTTTTACATGTTGTCAGGCGACTGCATGGCGATCAAAACCTCTGAATACGTGCACAATTTTGTGGATGACCACGATTGCGACTTTATCGAAAGCTTTGACTTTTTTGAAAGCAATTGGATCAAAACCGGCATGAAAAAAGAACGGCTGATTTATCGGCATTTCTTTAACGAACGCGAACAGAAACGTCTCTTTTATCATGCTTTTACGCTGCAAAAGCGCCTGGGCCTGACCCGGAAAATACCCAGTGACCTTCAGGTGCAAATTGGCAGCCAATGGTGGTGTTTGCGTCGGCCTACGGTCGAAGCGGTGATGGAATTCATTCAAAAGCGCAAAGATGTCATGCGATTTTTCCGCACCACTTGGATTCCGGATGAAACTTTTTTCCAAACGCTCGTGCGTCATCTGATTCCCGCCGATGAAATCAATTCCCGCAGCCTGACGTTTCTGATGTTCACCGACTACGGCATGCCTTTGGTGTTCTATAATGATCACTATGACTTGCTCTTGAACCAAGATTACCTCTTTGCCCGCAAAATCAGCCCAGATGCGGTCGAGCTGAAAGAACGGCTGGGCAAGCTTTATGCGGCCTCGGGCATTGAGTTTAAAATCTCGGGCGAAGGGCCGAGCCTGTTTAAATTCGTCACCGAACGCGGCCGGGTAGGGCGGCGCTTTGCCAATCGCTTTTGGGAAACCGAGGCCACGCTTGGGCGTGATCGCGAGCTGATGATTCTTGTGTGTAAGAAATGGCATGTGGCCAAACGGCTGCTGGGCAAGATCAAACAAGAAACCAACATCCCGGCCATCGATTACCTATTCCAAGAAGAAGACACCGATCTGCCGGATCTGGGGGGCATTCAGGCCACCATCGAAAAACGCACGCGCCACCGGCGGGCATTGATCCGTATGTTGTTTGATTATTTCCAGACCAATCGTATGATCATTTGCATGGATCCGGGCTCGCTAGATCTTTTGCACGATTTTTACAGTGATCGCTCAACCACCCGGGCGATGGAAATTCAATGCAGCTATTCTGACAGCTATCTAAAGGGGCATGCCAGCCGTATCGGCCTTGCGGGTGAACAGACGCCACAAGATACGTTTAATCGAATCCTGCCCACTATTTTGCGCGACATTGATGACGAAAGCGACGCGATTCGGGATGCAAATTTTGAAAACTACGGCCGCATTCGCGAGGTTGACGAGATTGGTGATTTTCTCCAACCAATTGCGTCTTTCCTCTCCATCCCCGAAGACAAAGCGCTTGCAATCGCCACAACCCCCCACCTTTTTTCCGATTAGACAGCCCAGACGAAACCTGCAGCACGCATTGCCGCATTGCAGGTCTTGCCCCCATCTTCTAGATCACTCATATTGCTCGGCAGATTTGACACCCACCCGACCGCCCAAAAGGACTGTGCCACATGACAATCGACGCGCCAGAAACCAAAATCGTAGACAGTTTTCGCGTTGCCTGTGACGGCGGAGAAGGCGCATTGGGGCATCCTCGCGTCTGGCTTAGCCTGCCACATGACACCGGGGTCGTTGAATGTGGCTATTGTGACTGCAAATTCATTCACAAAGATTACGTCGAAAAAGCCGCTGCCGAATAAGCATTTGTTCTTGAAATAAATACCCAGGGGTGAGCGCTGAAATTGCAGTTGCAGCGCGAGGGGCATCGCCCCTCACTTATCGTGTTGCAAATCGCCTTATAAATGTGTCTGCGCATAATGCCGGTCTGGGGTTTCCAGATGCGGGATGGCGTTGAACTGGGTCAAAAGCGGGCGGTCCAACACCCGGTGCCACCGATGCACCGATGTGTTCATGATCGCAAGACACATGCCGGCCCAGCCCTGCACGGTCAAATCCAGACTGTGGCGCAGGACCGTACTGATCAACCCGCCAGAACTGACAACCAACGCCGGGCCCTGACCGGCTGCAATCTCATCAATGACAGAACGCACGCGTTGGCTAAAGGCATCATGGCGCTCTGGGATATTCTCCAACTCGCCGGCTTCCCAGGCCGCCAATACCTTGGGTATGCTTGCGGCAAAACCTTCCCGGTTTGTTGGCATCGGATGGTTGAATTGCCGCTGCATGGCTTGGGCCAGTGAAAAATACGGAAATTCATTCAAGCGCGCGTCAGTTTGAATCTCGCAATGGGCCGCGGCCCCCATGCTTTCGGCGGTCTCTTGGTGTCGCTGCATCGTGCCGCAATACACCCGCTGATAGCTTTCGCCAGACTGACGTAAGTGCGCCCCCAGCCACCGTGCTTGCTGATGCCCAAGCTCTGACAATTTGTCATAGCTGGCCTCATCCTGCGCCGAGGAATTGGCCTGCCCGTGGCGTATCAAGGTCATATTTGACATATCTGCCCCTCTTGTTGCCACCTGCCTAGGGTGTGCGCCTTGATTTGAAAAGGGGCGAAGCTCTAACTTGACCTTTGCTGCCAAAAGGAAATTTTTGCGCTCAAGCGCAGCGGATGGCGCAAACTTACGTTTGTTCGTCGCGAAAGCCGCCTTGGCACCTTGATATCTTAAGGTAAGCTGGCCGCAACCAAGGAGACGCAGCATGTCTGACCCCATCACTTTTGTCTTGGACGGCAAAGAAGTTACCGCTGAAAAAGGGCTGACCATTTGGGAAGTTGCACATGGCAGAGGGTTGGTGATCCCGCATCTGTGTCATAAGCCAGCCCCAGGCTACCGCCCTGATGGCAATTGCCGCGCCTGCATGGTCGAGATTGAAGGCGAGCGGACCCTGGCGGCTTCTTGTATTCGTGAACCCCAAGACGGCATGGTTGTACATACCAACACCGCACGCGCTGAGTCTGCGCGCAAGATGGTGGTCGAGATGCTACTGGCGGATCAGCCAGAGCGGGACCAAAGCCACGACAAATCCAGCCACCTCTGGGATATGGCTGATTTGAACGGGGTCAGCGAAAGCCGCTTTCCAAAACTCGAAGATGGCCGCATTCCTTTGTTGGACGCGTCACATGTTGCCATGAGTGTCAATTTGGATGCCTGTATTTCCTGTGGTCTCTGCGTACGCGCGTGTCGCGAAGTGCAGGTCAACGACGTGATTGGCATGGCGGGCCGCGGCCACGATGCCTATCCAACTTTTGATATCGCCGATCCTATGGGCACCTCATCCTGCGTGGCCTGTGGCGAATGTGTGCAAGCCTGCCCAACCGGGGCCCTGCTGCCCGCAACCGTGGTGGATGAAAATCAAGTTGGCGACAGCGCTGATTTTGACAGCGAAACCGAAAGCGTGTGCCCGTTTTGTGGCGTCGGCTGCAAGGTCTCACTCAAAGTCAAAGACGGCAAAGTCAAATATGTCGAAGGCGTCAACGGCCCAGCAAACGAAGGCCGCCTATGTGTCAAAGGCCGGTTTGGGTTTGACTATATCCACCATCCGCACCGGTTGACGAAACCACTGATCCGCCGCGACGATGCACCTGCCAAGGGGTTGAATGTCGATCCAGGTAATTTGGCCACGCATTTCCGCGAAGCCACTTGGGACGAAGCATTGAACTTGGCCGCCAACGGTCTGATGAAACTGCGCGACGAAAACCCCAAGAATGTCGCGGGATTTGGCTCGGCGAAATGCACCAACGAAGAAGCCTATTTGTTCCAAAAATTCATCCGTCAGGGCTTTAAACACAACAACGTTGATCACTGCACAAGGCTGTGCCACGCCTCATCCGTAACCGCGTTGATCGAAAACGTTGGCTCTGGTGCTGTGACCGCAACTTTCAACGAAATCGAAAATGCGGATGTGGCGATTGTCATTGGGGCAAACCCAATTGAAAACCACCCGGTTGCCGCAACCTATTTCAAACAGTTCACCAAACGCGGTGGCAAGCTTATTGTGATGGATCCGCGCGGCGTTGGCCTGCGTCGCTTTGCAGATGAAATGGTGCAATTCCGCCCCGGCGCCGATGTGTCGATGCTGAACGCGATTATGAATGTGATTGTCGAGGAAAAGCTCTACGACAGCCAATACATCGACCGCTGGACAGAAAACTGGGAGGCCGAAAAAGCCCACCTAGCGGGGTTCACGCCCGAGGCCATGAGCGAAATTTGTGGGGTTTCCCCCGATCAAATCCGTCGCGTGGCACGTACATTTGCCAAGGCAAAAGCGGGGCTAATCTTTTGGGGCATGGGCGTCAGCCAGCATATCCACGGCACCGACAATTCTCGCTGCCTGATTTCACTGGCGCTGATGACCGGAAATGTCGGCAAACCGGGGGCAGGCCTGCACCCGCTGCGTGGACAAAACAACGTTCAGGGGGCCTCGGATGCGGGTCTTGTGCCGATGTTCCTTCCCGATTACCAAACGGTGACCAGCGACGACGTGCGCAAATCCTTTACCGATGTTTGGGGTGGTGGCGATTTCAGCAATGAAAAAGGTCTGACTGTCACCGAAATTGTTGATCAAGTCTATGCTGGAAATATCAAAGGCATGTATATTCAGGGTGAAAACCCGGCAATGTCTGACCCCGATGTCGAACACGCGCGCGACGCGTTTGCCAAACTCGAGATGTTGATCGTTCAGGATATCTTTCTGACCGAAACCGCCAATTATGCGGATATCATCCTGCCGGCTTCTGCGCTTTACGAGAAAAACGGCACTGTCAGCAACACCAACCGTCAGGTTCAGCGCGTGCGCCCGGCCGTGACCCCGCCAGGCGACGCCCGCGAAGACTGGAAAATCACCGTCGAGCTGGCACAGCGCATAGGCCTGCCATGGGACTACAAAGAGGTTTCAGAGGTCTTTGCCGAAATGAAGCTGAACATGAACAGCCTCAACAATATCACCTGGGAGCGACTGGAAACAGAAACCGTAACCTACCCGTCGTTGTCGCCAACTGATCCCGGTCAGGCGATTGTATTTGGCGATGGTTTCCCACGCTCGGAGGGTCGGGCGCGCTTTACCCCAGCCAGCGTAATTGCCCCAGACGAGGCCCCAGACGCCGAATATCCGATGGTTCTGACCACCGGGCGGCAGCTTGAACATTGGCACACTGGGTCGATGACTCGCCGTTCGCTGGTTTTGGATGCGGTTGAGCCGGAAGCCAATTGTTCGTTGCACCCCAAAACACTGCGCCGAATGGGTGTTCAACCGGGCGAGATGCTGCGCCTGTCAACACGCCGCGGCACCATCGAGATTATGGCGCGCGCAGACCGCGCGGTGGCCGAGGATATGGTTTTTGTACCCTTTGCTTATGTCGAAGCCGCGGCAAATGTTCTGACCAACCCGGCCATCGACCCTTATGGTAAAATTCCAGAATTCAAATTCGCCGCCGTGCGCGTTGAAAAGGTCGAAAATCAGATCGCCAACGCCTAGCGCAAGATTCACATTGCGCGGGCTTCACATTTCTCAAAATACTCCCGCCGGAGGCTCCGTCGGGGCCTCTGGTTGCAAGGTTTGTGATTGGGGCTTAGGCCACTGCCAAAGCGCGATCCAGCCTTAAATACCCACGGCGCTGGGCCCGTTTGCGCAACCTATCGGCTGCTTCTGACGCCTCGCGTAGGTTGGAAAACGTGGTTTTCAACTCAATGCCTGCGCCACCAGCCACACCCCATTCGCAAAACACCGATACATGGTCAAACATGTCATAGCTTATTTCGACCCGATAATACCGAGGCCGGGCAGCGCGACGTTGACGATATAAGAGACATACAGCCATAGGTAGAGTTTAGCGTTCCATGTGGGAGGAGGCAACTATCCTGTGGAAGATCAGCGTTCAACCACAAATTAACATGGTGTTAATGCTTGAATTTGGTCGAAGAGATACATGGCTGCCCAGCCCTGTCAGAAAACGTCAGTGGGGTTACTGCATCGGATAATTCTGGGGGGAATTACCTTGATGGCTACGCGTAAGTGCATAGATAGCGAGTCAAACCCGCGCCTTTGCAGGCACGACATGCGAAAATGCAGAGGATAGACAATGGCAGCTCACTGGGACGATCTAAAAACCGTGATGCATTTGGTACGCGGGGGCTCGTTGGCGGCCGCTGCGGATGCGCTTGATGTTTCTTACACAACAGTCGCGCGCCGCGTTAAACGCGCCGAAGAAGACCTTGGTTTGCAACTCTTTGACAGGCTAGCCGATGGTTACCAAGCCACCGCCGCCGGTGAACGCGTCGCCGAAAAAGCCTCAGCGATGGAAATGGAAGAGCTGGATTTGATGCGCGGTCTTGTCAGCGAAGATCCAACGCTTTCTGGCTCGCTAACAGTCACAGCCCCACAGCTTGTTTGCTCGCAAATGCTGCTGCCTGTCTTTCAGGAATTCACTGAAAAGTATCCCGAAGTCGAGCTTCACATTCGGGCGGATGCGCAGCTTTTAGATCTTAATCGCCGCGAAGCTGACATTGCCATTCGGGTGAGTAACGAGCCGGGCGACTCATTGACGGGCCGCCGACTTGCGTCACAAAAATGCTTGGCCTATGGCACCCAAAAATGGGCGGATCTCATTGCCGAGGGCAGCAATGCCGAGGTCTCTTGGATCGCGCCAGAACGCATTCCAGCGGCGTTCAAGGATTTTGTGCCAGATTTGGGCAATGCCAAAGTGTGCCTGCGGTCCGACGATATGATCACTATGATCGAAGCCGCGCGCGCAGGTATGGGGGTCCTATGCCTGCCTGTATCTTTGGGTCGCAGTTACAGTGACCTTGTACAACTGCCGCTCCTGCCACCCTTGCCCTTTCCTGATATCTGGGCCGTTGCGCATCGTGATATCTGGCGGTCAGCGCGTGTCACGGCATTCCGTGAAATCTTGTTTGCGCATTTCAAATCCACAGAAGCGCTATTCAGGCTTTCAGAAACAGAAAGCCCCCGCGGATAAAGCGTCCAGCGGGGGAAGTGGGAGTGACTAAGCCCGGTACGTTACTGAGGCAGACGGCCCGAGTTTCCATTCTTGGAAGAGAAAATCAGTCTTAAGCTCCGATAAGGCCAATATAGCCCAATTCGGCACGACTTTCCAGATATTGTGTTTTCTTTGGCTCGAGGCGCTGTATGTTGAGCAGTTTTTTGCCGCTACATCCAGGTCACTTCCCCTAGAAAGATGTAACCAGCCCCGTAAATGGTCTTGATCAACTGCGGGTTTTTTGGGTCTTCGCGCAATTTGGTACGCAGCCGCGAAATGCGCACATCCATGGCTCGATCAAAGCTTTCCCCGGCGGCTCCCCCCAGGGTCTCTTGCATTTGGGCGCGGCTGATCAACCGGTTTGGGCTGTCAAGAAACAGGCGCAAAACCTCTCCCTCGGCATGGCTAAACGGCGTTTCAACGGCCTCTTCGTCAACCAGAACATAGCGATCAAAATAGGCGGTCCAGCCACTGAATTCCGCGGTATTAGAGCTTACCGCGGCAGGTTTTCCTTGCCGCAATCGCGCCCGCACTCGGGCCACGACCTCGGCAGGGTCAAACGGTTTGATGATATAATCGTCGGCCCCAAGTTCCAGGCCCGTGACCCGGTCTTGCACCTGGGCCCGTCCAGAAATGATGATCACCACTGCACCCTGCTCAAGCGCAAGCCGATGTACCAAGGTCAGGCCGTCTTTGTCAGGCAAACTCAGATCAACCAGACACACATCAGGGGTGAATTTGCGCAACGACGCTTCAAATTCAGTGGCGCGCCCAAAGCTCATGGTGCGAAATCCAGCGTCTTCCAAAGCATCTGACAAGATTTGCCGTATCTCTGGCTCGTCATCCAGAATGGTGACCAAAGGTGCCGTCATTATATGACCTCCAGAGCCAAAAACTTGGCCAGCGCACTCGCGCCAAATGGTTTGCTAAGAATGGGTGCTTGTGCAGCACCTTCGACATAAAGCGGGTGGGTTTGCGCCAAGCTTGTCATCAAGAACACAGGTATCGCATGCGGACCTGAATGCAACTGTTTTGCCAGATCAACACCCGTGGCCGCTCCCTCCAGCTTAACGTCTGACAGCACCATCGAAATGCCGGGAACTTGATCCAACAAAGATAATGCTTCATCCACCCGCGTCGCCTCAATCACCATATGTCCGATATCTGTCAGCATGCCGCGGATCAGGCCGCGTAATTCCGGATTGTCCTCGACCAACAAGGCAAGACCCGGCGTCGACATCGAGGGCACCCACCGCAGCGGCAAGCGCAAAGTGACCCTTGCCCCATTGCCCTTGTTTCCAATGCGAATCTCGCCCCCCATCAGCTTGATCGCGTCATAAACCATCGGCAGGCCCAGCCCCGATCCTTCGCTGCCTTTTGTGGTGAAAAACGGGTCTAAAGCGCGGTCCAAAACCCCATCGGGAAACCCACCGCCACTGTCTTGCACATCAATCTGCAACCAGGTGTCTTTCACAGCCGAAACCGAAATTTCTATCTTTCCGGTGTCACCACATGCATCACGTGCATTCAGGACAAGGTTCAAAAGACCGTCCTGCAACATGCCCCGATCCAGCAACAATGCGCGATCAGGGAAATCATTTTTGATCACTAGCAAGATTTCCGGAGGCAGGCTGGGAACGGCGATGGTTTCCAAATTTGCTAGCAGGTTTTTGATATGGGTGGGCTTCAACTGGGGTGTGCGCTGAGCGGTCATATCAGCGATGCGGTTCAACAGGGTGCCGCCACGCCGCGCCGCACCCAGTGTTGCTTCTACCAGTGCGGCAGCTTCGTCTGGCAAGGTCATTTTGCCCATTCGGCTTTGCATGCCCAAAATGATAGTCAGCAAGTTGGAAAAATCATGCGCCAACCCGCTGGTCATCTGTGCTGCCAATTCGCGTCTGTGGGTTTGCTGCAAGGCGGCCCGCGTTTGGGTCTCTTCGGTGATGTCCATCGACAAAATATAGACGCCCCGCGTTGCGTCCGGTTCGCCGTCCGGGGTCAAGGCCACGCGAATGCGGCGCGCACTTAAGACGTCATTGAACTCAAACACGCTGGGGCTGCCACCAAAAGCGGCAATAAGATGCGGTTCAATGTGTTCAAAAGCCGCGCGCCCCATGGTTTCTGAGATGGCAGCCCCGACAATATTGCTGGGGCGGCCAGGCATCACGGCTGTCAGCCGACGGTTAGAATAAGTATAGTTTCCATCCCGTCCGACATGCGCAATATGGGCGGGCATCATCTCTGCGGTTAGCCGCATCCGGGCTTCGCTCTCGATCAATTGGCGCTTGGCTTCTTCCAGCGCGACCACAGTGCTTTCCAGCTCTCGGTTCGCTGCTGACAATTCTTCGGCATACCGCAGCAGTTGATCTGACAGTTCTTCAGAGCGCCCGCGCAGCAATTCTTCTTGGCGTTTGCTGCGGGTGATATCGGTATAGACCGCAACCCAGCCGCCATCGGGCAAAGGCGAACCCTCTACGCTGATCCAGCGCCCGTCAGATCTTTGACGCTCCAAGTAATGCGGTTCAAAATTCAGCGCGCGCCTGACGCGTTCGCGCACCAAGGCTTCAACGTCGCTTGGGTCGCCATATTCCCCCCGCGAAGCGATCACCCGCAGGGTGTCTTCAAAAGAGGCCCCCGGCTCTAGCAGCGGACGGGGCATCTCAAACATCTCGCGGAACCGCGCATTGGCCACAACCAATTTCAGGTCACTGTCATAGATCGTGAGCGCCTGTTGAATCAGGTTCAATCCAGCCATCGTCATGGCTTGCGTTGTATCGGTCCTGGCAGACATTTGCGGCCTCCTCTCTCTTGGCTAGCACTGCAATATGCCCTTGGGGAAGGGGCAAATCCCACCTGTTACAATTCGTAAGGATTGGGAAATGTTCGAGAAAAAGTTGACGACCAATAATTAACCCACGCCTAATAAGGTAGAGAATCGCACCTGCGGTTTCAGCTCATAGTTGTGAGCTTGAGGGAGGAATGAATTTGGTACAGTCGTCACAGGCGACCGATGGGCTTATGTCCATCCCCGCACTATTGCAGCGCAATGTCGAAAAGTTCGGCACCAAGGCTGCCTATCGAGAAAAAGAATTTGGCATCTGGCAAAGCTGGACCTGGGCAGAAGCTGCCCAGGAAATAGAATCCTTTGCATTGGGTTTGATCAACCTCGGTGTCGGCGAGGGCGATTTTGTCGCCATCATCGGCCGCAACCGTCCCTATTTCTACTGGGCCATGGTTGCGATTCAATCCGCTGGCGCTGTCCCAGTGCCGGTCTACCAAGACAGTGCCGCCGAAGAGATGGCGCATGTCTTGGCAAACTGTGGCGCGCAATACGCCGTGGTTGAGGATCAGGAACAAGTCGATAAGGTCATCGATATTCTTGATCAGCTGTCAGAATTTAAGCACATGATCTATGTGGACCCGCGCGGACTGCGGAAATATGACCACACAACATTGCATGAATATTCGCATGTCCAAAACCAAGGGCGCGCTGCCTATGATGAATATATCGGCGAACTAAAAAGCCGCAGCGCCAAGCTGACCTACGACAGCATCTGCGTCATGCTTTATACCTCTGGGACAACCGGCAAGCCCAAGGGCGTTGTCCTGTCTAATCGCAATATCATTGAAAGCGCCAAAAACGCGTCTGAATTTGATGGGCTGCACAAAAACGACGAGGTATTTGCCTATTTGCCTATGGCTTGGGTTGGCGATTTCATCTTCTCGATCGGTCAGGCCTATTGGACAGGCCTCAGCGTCAATTGTCCTGAATCTGAAAGCACAATCAGCGCAGATTTGCGTGAAATTGGCCCGACGTACTTTTTCGCCCCACCACCGGTATTTGAAAAACACCTCACCGAGGTGATGATCCGGATGGAAGATTCCGGACGTTTCAAAAAGTGGTTGTTTGATCACTACATGGCGCATGCCAACAAAGTTGGTCCAGCTATTTTGGATGGTAAATCCGTTGGGCTTTGGGATCGGCTCCAGTACAAACTGGGTGAATTATTTGTCTACGGACCACTGAAAAACACCCTTGGCTTGTCTCGGGTGCGGGTTGGATATACCGCGGGCGAGGCCATCGGCCCCGAGCTTTTTGATTTCTACCGCAGCCTCGGCATCAACCTTAAACAGCTATACGGCCAGACCGAAGCGACGGTGTTTATCACGCTTCAGCCCAACGGTCAGGTGCGCGCCGATACTGTCGGTGTGCCCGCGCCTCAGGTCGAACTTAAGATCGATGACTCCGGAGAGATCTATTATCGCTCGCCGGGCGTATTTGTCGAATATTACAACAACCCAGAAAGCACGGCGTCCACCAAAGACGCTGACGGCTGGGTTGCCACGGGCGATGCTGGCTTTATCGAAGAGAAGTCTGGCCATCTGCGCATCATTGACCGCGTCAAAGACGTGGGCAAATTGATTGACGGCAGTATGTTTGCACCAAAGTTCGTCGAGAACAAAATGAAGTTCTTCCCGGACGTCCTGGAAGTGGTGTTGTTTGGCAATGGCAAAGATCGCTGCGTGGCCTTTATCAACATCGACCTCACCGCGGTGGGCAATTGGGCGGAACGCAATAACATCGCCTATGCCTCTTACCAAGAATTGGCTGGACATCCCAAGGTTCTAGACACCATCCAAGAGCACGTGGAAACCGTGAACAAGTCAGTTGCCGAAGACACGATGCTGTCAGGCTGCCAAATTCACCGCTTTCTTGTATTGCACAAAGAACTTGATGCCGATGATGGCGAAATGACTCGCACACGCAAAGTGCGGCGCAAGATTGTCGAGGAGAAATTCTCGGATCTGGTGACAGCGCTGTATGACGGGTCTTCTGAAATTCACACCACAACCGAAGTGACTTACGAGGATGGCCGCAAAGGCAGCATCAGCGCCACGCTAGAGCTGCGCGATGCTGCAGTTGTGCCGGTTGGTATCCAAAAGGTGGCTGCAGAATGAACGATATGACCCCCGATAGCTATGTCACCAGCGACGGCCGCACGATTGGCGGCGTTGTCATGGAGATGAAAAACATCACCCTGCGTTTTGGTGGTGTGGTCGCGATCCAGGATATTAGTTTTGACATTCGTCAGGGCGAAATCCGTGCGATCATTGGTCCAAACGGGGCTGGTAAATCCTCGATGCTGAACGTTATTTCAGGGTTCTACAAACCCCAAGAAGGTCAGGTCATCTACAAAGGCAAGCCGCGCCCCGCGATGCGCCCCTATCAGGTGGCACGTCAAGGCATTGCACGAACCTTCCAAAACATCGCCTTGTTCGAAGGCATGTCGGTGCTCGACAACGTCATGACCGGACGCATCAATCAGATGAATGCCGGCTTGTTCAGCCAGGCCCTGTGGAAAGGCCGCGCCGAAACGGAAGAAGTCGAAAATCGCGAGGCCGTCGAACGCATCATCGACTTTCTTGAAATTCAACACATCCGCAAAACGCCTGTTGGCCGGCTGCCATATGGGTTGAAAAAACGCGTCGAACTGGCGCGGGCCTTGGCCGCAGAGCCTTCTATTCTTCTGCTGGACGAACCGATGGCCGGCATGAACGTCGAAGAAAAAGAGGACATGAGCCGCTTTATCCTGGACGTAAACGATGAATTTGGCACGACAATTGCCCTGATCGAACACGATATGGGCGTTGTCATGGATCTGTCTGACCGCGTGGTTGTGATGGATTACGGCAAGAAAATCGGTGACGGCACCCCACAAGAGGTGCGCAGCAACCAAGACGTCATCGACGCCTATCTGGGGGTCGCTCATGACTAATCCAACACTCACGAAATGCGGAGGTCTGCGCCATGTCTGACCAATTAATTTTTGGCATGGAGGTCTTTTTGAATGGCCTCATGGCTGGCGTGCTCTATGCGCTTGTCGCATTGGGCTTTGTCCTGATTTACAAAGCTTCTGGCATCTTTAACTACGCTCAGGGTGTGATGGCGCTGTTCTCGGCACTCACACTCGTGGGGATCATGGAGGGCCAGATCCCCTTTGCCCATGTGATCAATGCGATCTTTGGCACGGAAATCCATCACTTTGGTTGGCATGTCCCCGGCATTCTGGCCATTGCACTGACCATGGTTGTCATGGTGGTGCTGGCGGTTTGTGTGCAAAAATTCCTGTTCCGCCATCTTGTCGGCCAAGAGCCGATCATCTTGTTTATGGCCACCATTGGTCTGGCATACTTTTTGGAAGGTGTCGGTGACCTGATGTGGGGCTCCGAGATCAAAAAGCTGGATGTTGGGCTGCCCCAGGGCATCAACCTGGTGATTGACGAAGTCACCGCTGGTTGGTTCGGCTATGGGTTCTTTATCGACAACCTTGATATCGTGGCGACGGTGATTGCTGCCTTGCTGGTCGCAGCGCTGGTGATCTTTGCGCAATATACCAAGCAAGGCCGCGCCATGCGTGCGGTGGCGGATGACCACCAAGCCGCGCTGTCTGTTGGTATTTCCCTGAACTTCATCTGGGTGATGGTCTGGTCTGTGGCTGGCTTCGTCGCACTGGTGGCCGGCATCATGTGGGGCACAAAGTCAGGCGTTCAGTTCTCGCTCTCTCTGATCGCTCTGAAAGCACTACCCGTTTTGATGCTCGGTGGCTTTACTTCCATCCCTGGCGCGATTGTTGGGGGCTTGATCATCGGGGTTGGCGAGAAACTCTTTGAATTTGCGATTGGCCCATTGGTGGGTGGCGCAACCGAAAACTGGTTCGCTTACGTGCTCGCCCTGATCTTTCTGGTGTTCCGTCCGCAAGGCCTATTTGGGGAGAAGATCATTGAACGCGTCTAGCTTACCGCAGCTTCCCCTCACCCTCACATCCCTAGCACTACATCGGGAGTTTTGATCCATGTTCTATCGTGAAGCGGGCGATTTCAAAACGTCTTACGCCGAAGACAACCAGACGTTCCCGATCAAATTTGATCGCTATCGTTACTATGCAGTGATGTTTGCGGCCTTTGCTGTCGTGCCATTCCTGATCAACGACTATTGGGTCAACGCAATCTTCTTGCCCTTCCTGATCTATTCCATCGCAGCCATTGGCCTGAATATTCTGGTTGGGTATTGTGGTCAGGTCAGCCTGGGCACCGGTGGCTTTATGGCAGTAGGCGCCTATGCCTGCTACAAGTTGATGACCAGTTTCCCCGAAGTCAGCATCTTTTTTCACGTCATACTCGCGGGCGGTGTCACCGCCTTGGTCTGTATCCTGTTTGGCCTGCCGTCGTTGCGCATCAAAGGGTTTTACCTTGCGGTGGCTACCCTTGCGGCACAGTTTTTTCTGGTCTGGTTGTTCAATCGCGTGCCGTGGTTTTACAACTATTCAGCTTCAGGTCAGATCAACTCGCCAGAACGCACCGTCTTTGGCATCGCAGTCACGGGTCCGCATACCTCGGCTTGGGCAACCTATTTGTTCTGCTTGGTGTTCCTGACCGCCTGCGCTTTGATTGGCCGCAACCTGACGCGCGGCATGGTTGGCCGTAAATGGATGGCCATTCGCGACATGGATATTGCGGCCGAAATCATTGGGGTGAACCCACTTAAGGCCAAAATCTCTGCCTTTGGTGTCTCAGGCTTCTTTGTCGGCATCTCCGGTGCATTGCTCTTTGCTGTTTACCTTGGGGCCGCCGAAGCTGGCGACAGCTTTGGCATCAACAAAAGCTTTCTGGTGCTCTTCATGATCATCATTGGCGGTCTGGGCTCTATCTTTGGCAGCTTTGCTGGGGCGGCCTTTCTGGTCCTGCTGCCAGTGCTGCTGAAAAACGTCCTTGTGGGCGTGCTTGGATGGCCCACTGACATGGCTGCGCATCTTGAATTCATCATTGTTGGGGGGCTGATCATCACATTCCTGATCCTTGAACCCCATGGCCTTGCCCAGCTTTGGCGCGTGGCAAAAGAAAAACTGCGTCTCTGGCCCTTTCCGCACTAAGGCGGGGCCTCTGGCAACCAAAACTTAACACTTAAGGGGTGATCAACATCCCATCAGTCGGATTACCTAAGGGAGGAAACACCGATGAAATTGAAATTAGCAACCCTAGCGCTTGGCGCAACGATGGCAGCAGCCCCTGCGATGGCTGACCTTGTATTCCCATCGCTCAGCTATCGCACAGGCCCCTTTGCCGCAGGTGGTATTCCATTTGCCGACGGTTATGCAGATTACTTTACGCTGCTCAACGAACGCGATGGCGGCATTGGTGGGGAATTGACCCAGGTGCCAGAATGCGAAACAGCCTATAACACCGAGAAAGGTGTGGAATGCTACGAAGCGACCAAAGATTCCGGCGCTTTGATCTATCAACCCTTGTCCACAGGCATCACCTATCAGCTGATCCCCAAGGTCACCGCAGATGGCATTCCGCTGCACACCATGGGCTATGGCCGGACTTCTGCGAAAAACGGCAAAGTCTTTAGCCACGTGTTCAACTATCCAGCCAACTATTGGGATGGGGCCTCTGCGGGCGTAAACCACTTCCTCGAAAAATCCGGTGGGTCACTCGAAGGCAAAAAGATCACATTGCTGCACTTCAACGGTGCCTATGGCCGCGAGCCAATCCCGACATTGGAAGCATTGTCTGAAAAGCACGGCTTTGATTTCAACGCGATCCCAATTGACTACCCGGGCCAAGAGCAAAAATCTCAGTGGCTGCAAATCCGTCGCGAACGTCCAGATTTCGTTCTGTTCTGGGGCTGGGGCGTCATGAACCAAGTTGCGATCCAAGAGGCGGCTAACATCCGTTTTGACATGGAAAACTTCATGGGCATCTGGTGGTCTGGTTCCGAGAATGACGTGAAACCGGCGGGCGACGGCGCAAACGGCTACAAAGCGCTGCAGTTTCATAACGTTGGCAATGATTATCCAGTATTTGACGATATCCAGAAATATGTTGTGGATAGCGGCAAAGCAGCGGGTGCAGGCGATCAAATCGGGACGGTTTTGTACAACCGTGGCGTCTATGCAGCCTTCCTCGCGGCCGAAGCTGCCAAGCAAGCGCAAAAAGCAAACGGTACGTCTGCCATCAATGCTGCAATGATGCGTGATGCGATGGAAAGCCTTGAAATCAATGCGGAAATCATGACCGCTGCGGGCCTTCCAAACTTTGGTCCAGAATTCAATGTTACCTGCACCAACCACGGTGGTGAAGGCATGGCTGCAGTGGCGCAATGGGATGCCGGTGCTGCCAGCTGGTCGTTGATTTCTGACTTTGCCCCTGCAGACGCCTCTGTAGTTGGGCCGCTGATTGATGCGGACTCCGCAGCATATGCCGCAGAAAACAACATCGAAATGGGCTGCAACTAAGCTCTGTTTGCCTGGCCGGCACCGTCGGCCAGGCACCTTCTGAATATAGGAACAACGCTCATGTTTGACGCGCCCCCAACCGAAGAAAACCTGCTTGAGGTCAACAATATCGAGGTGATTTACAATCACGTTATCCTGGTGCTGAAAGGCGTCAGTCTCAATGTGCCAAAGGGCGGAATCACGGCGCTTTTGGGTGGCAACGGTGCTGGCAAAACCACGACTCTCAAAGCCATTTCTAACCTGCTGCATTCTGAACGCGGAGAGGTGACCAAAGGGTCGATTTCTTATCGTGGCAAACGCGTGCAGGATCTGGATCCCGCATCGCTTGTCAAAACCGGTGTGATTCAGGTCATGGAAGGCCGGCATTGCTTCGAGCATCTGACTGTTGAAGAAAACATTCTGACCGGGGCTTATACCCGCACAGACAATCGCGCCGACATTCAGCGCGATCTGGAAATGGTCTATTCGTATTTCCCACGTCTCAAAGAACGCCGCAAATCCCAAGCGGGCTATACCTCGGGTGGCGAGCAGCAAATGGTTGCTATGGGCCGCGCCTTGATGAGCCGACCGGAAACCATCCTGCTGGACGAGCCGTCCATGGGGTTGGCACCGCAATTGGTTGAACAGATTTTTGAAATTGTGAAATCCGTAAACGAAAAAGAAGGCGTTAGCTTTTTGCTGGCAGAGCAGAACACCAATGTTGCGCTGCGCTATGCCCACTACGGCTATATCCTGGAATCAGGCCGCGTTGTCATGGACGGTCCAGCCGCAGATTTGCGTGAAAACCCCGACGTCAAAGAATTCTACCTTGGCGTTTCCGAAGAAGGCCGCAAATCCTTTCGCGACGTGCGCTCTTACCGTCGCCGCAAACGGTGGCTCAGCTAATATGCCTACAGGTCATCCAGAACAGCGGTCAGTGCTTTCTTGGCCTCTGCGCGTGTCTTGCAAGTCGTATTGTGCAACCGCACCTGCAGCGAGACACGGTCCAAATCTTCGCGCTGTTCGGGTGACAAACCATATTGCACCGCCCCCAAAGCGGCCCCTTCAAGCAGCCGGCGCAGTCGAAATGACCAACGTATCCATGCGGGCTGATCGACTTCAAACCCTGTGTTGCAAGTCAGCAAAAACCACCGACGACGTGTCTGTTTAATCCGTTGTTCCACGTAACCAAAATAGGCATCCACATCGCCTGCATTTCGAAATCTGAGGTCTGAATGATCCAGCTCCAAAATCAGATGATCCGGTTCAAACCGCAAACGTTGGTCAAAATCGGCGACGTTCATTGGGGTGCGCGCTTGCGCGAGGGTTTCTTGGCGCGCAGAGGTCAGCTCGGCCACGCGTTTCAACGCAGACTCCCGATCCGCCAGCAAATTGGCGTCAAAATTCTCGGATTGGGCGCGGCTTTCAATCTCCAGCCGGGTTTCCGGGGTGGCGTCACAGCGCACCGATCCCTGACTATGGGCCAAATTCAGCCGTTTGCCGCGCAAGGCAAATGTGGGCCAAGCTTTGGGCGTGATGTGGCAGCGCGAATAATTCACCAGAAAAAACCATTTGCTATGGCCGCTCTCGGCTATGCGTTGCTCGATGCGATCATAAAACCGATGCACAACGTCAGCATTGGCAAAGTGGAAAGACGAAAAATCCGCCTCCATGCATTCCAGATCCTCGTGAAACTGCAAGCGCTGGTCAAACCCGTGGGTGAACGAGTTTGTCGCAGTTTCGGCATTCATCACGGAATCAGACGTTCCTGGCATTGCACGACTTTCTTGAGTGGGCGTCACGCGAAATCTTGCCTTCAAGACGTAAACAAATCCTTCGTGCGGGCCGCGAAAATTCATAAAATCAAAAAGGATCGGGACTATGCGCCGGTATTTTGACGACTTAGAAACCAGATCTTCGGATGCAAGGGCTGCTGATTTGGCAGGTGCTTTGCCCAAACAAATTGCGCGGGTCAAAGCATTGGCGGGCTATGCGGCGGCATTTGCCGATGTGGACGCAGCAGAGATCACCTCTGCGGATAAGCTGGCCTCTTTGCCCGTCTTGCGCAAATCTGACATCGGAAAGGCTCAGGCCAAACACCCACCCCTCGGAGGGTTCAACGCGATTCCAGTTTCGGATTTCTCTCATATCTTCCAGTCTCCTGGGTCGATTTACGAGCCCGGAAAAATCAGCCATGACTGGTGGCGCATGGGGCGGTTCTTGCATGCCTGTGGCATCGGGCGGGGCGATATTGTGCAAAACTGCTTTGGCTATCACCTGACCCCCGCTGGTATGATCTTTGAAAACGGTGCACAGGCTGTCGGGGCCACAGTTGTACCTGCTGGAACAGGCCAAACCGAACTGCAGGTGCAGGCCGCCGACGCTATTGGTGCCACCGCCTATGCAGGCACGCCTGATTACCTAAAAGTAATCTTGGATTGCGCCGATGCGCTTGGGACCCGCTTGGCCTTTACCAAAGCGGTGGTTGGGGGTGGGGCGCTCTTTCCCAGTTTGCGCCAGGAATACGCTGATCGTGGCATCACTTGCCTTCAGTCTTATGCCACCGCCGATTTGGGCAATATCGCCTATGAAACCCCCGCCCTCGACGGGCTTGTGATTGATGAACATGTGATTGTCGAAATCGTCACACCGGGCACTGGATCACCCGTGGTCCCCGGCCACGTTGGCGAAGTTGTGGTCACCAGTTTGAACCCAGATTACCCACTGATCCGTTTTGCCACCGGCGACCTTTCCGCCGTTTTACCGGGGCAAAGCCCCTGCGGCCGCACAAATATGCGCATCAAAGGCTGGATGGGCCGCGCCGATCAAACCGCCAAAATCAAAGGCATGTTTGTGCGCCCCGAGCAGGTTGCCGCCCTAGTAGAGCGGCATGAGGATGTTGCCAAAGCGCGGGTGATTGCCTCACGCGAAGGCGAAATGGATATCATGACCGTGCAACTTGAAACCGATGTCAGTGACAGCGATCTTTATCGCGACAGTGTGGTTGGGCTGCTCAAGCTGAAAGGCCGCATCGAATTGGTTGCTCCAGGGACCCTGCCCAACGATGGCATCGTGATCGAAGACAAGCGCAAATACGACTAAACGGATTTTCCTCCCCGTCAAAGGCGCGCCTCTAGGGGCGCGCTTTTTCGTATTTTTCCCCGCCAATTTCCCAAATCTTTGCTCTAGCCTTGATTATAGCGCACACTGAGACCGGGGTGCTGACACAAGTAGGGGGGAACCAAAATGCGTTTTCTGATGGCGGCCTTGACCGCAAGTCTTATCTTTGCAGGCACCGCAGGGGGCGCCCGTGACCTGGCGTTGCTCATTGACCAACAGGACTATCGGTATTTGCCTGACCTGCGCAATGACCGTGCCCTAGAGGACCTGTCCCAAGATCTTCAGCAAGCGGGTTTCGAAGTCACCCGCCTGAAGGATGCACGACTTGGTGCCATGCGCGCCGCCTTGTTTTCCACCCAAGCCAGCGCCCAATCGGAACCCGGGCGTTTGTTGATCGTATTGCGCGGTCACGTGCTGAGCGATGGGCGCGACAATTGGCTTGTGGCACAGGACGCTCGCCGTCCGGACGGATTTGACATCGGTAGCAAGGCCATTGCGCTTGGTTCAATGGACACGACGTTGCAGGCTGCGGCGGGGCATGCTGTTCTGGCGGTGATCACCCAGCCAGCTCCGCTCAGTGGGCTGGCGGATCTGACAGCAACCACACAGGCCCACCCGGTGCCTCAGGGAGTCACAACGGTCTTTGGCCCGCAAGCAGATGTTGTGCGGTCTCTTTCGCAATTGCTTCAACCAGGCGTCACTTCGCAAGAGGTCGCGCAAAATGCAGGCCGCGCCACAATCGCCGGTTTCCGGTCGCGCAATGTGGCCTTCACTCCCGAGGAAACGCCACAACAACCTTTGCAAGATATGGGCGAGCTGGCCTATTGGAGTGCTGTGCGAGACATCGGCAGCAAAGAGGCGCTAGATGCCTATTTGAACCGCTATCCGACGGGGCGCTTTGTGACCGAAGCCCGCCGGTTGATATCGCAACAGATTTCAGATCGTGAAACGCAAATTCAACAAGCAGAACAATCTCTTGGCTTGAACCGATCCCAACGCCGCAACATTCAAAAAGACCTCAATACTTTGGGGTATAACACGCGCGGAGTTGACGGGGTGTTTGGCCCTGCCACGCGCAGCGCAGTGGCCGCTTGGCAGGCAGATACGGGCTATGAGGCTCATGGTTATCTCAATTTGGATCAATTGCGCGACCTACAGGAATTTGCCCGCTTGCGCGCCGCAGAACTCGAGGAAGAAGCCCGCCGTCGTCGCGCCATCCAAGACGCCAGAGACCGGGCTTATTGGCAAGATACCGGGGCACGTGACACCGAGGCGGGTTATCGCAGCTATTTGCGTGAGTTCCCCAATGGGGTGTATGCCACCCTGGCGCGGGACCGGCTGCAAGACATCGAAAACGCGCGCCGCCCAACCCAAGATCAGCTGGAACGCACCGCTTGGAACACAGCCAGCACGCAAAACACCGAACGGGCCTATCAAAACTTCCTTAACGATTTTCCAAACGGGCTCTTTGCGCCCGAAGCTCAGGCGCGTTTGTCAGCCCTACGCAGTCAGGCCAGCGATGATGAAGCGCGCAAACGCTATCTGCGCGCCGAGCAATCTGTGGTGGGCAACTCAGCGGCGCGCTTGCTGATTGAAACCCGCCTGTCGCGCCTTGGGCTTGATCCCGGCCCGGTGGACGGCAATTTCAACGAACAGACCCGCGCGGCTTTGCGCCAACTGCAAAAGTCGCGCAATATGCAGCCCACGGGTTATGTCAATCAGGCCACTATGTTGCAGCTGTTGCTGGGGCGATAATCTTGCAAAAGCCGCTTAGGTTTGCAGGCACCTGATGCCCACAAATGGCCCTATTTGCACACTATACTTGCTGTTGACCTCAGATTTGGGCCACGATTCGTTGTTTTTGGCCCATCAACAGCCAGCAAAGGACACGTCATGCCCGCGACGTATACAGACCAGTTTTGGATAATTGATCCCTATGCTCCGCCCGCGGTGGGCACCACTTTGACCGTGCAAAAATATGAAATGGTCGACCAGGATGATGACGGTGACATTGGCAGCGTCAGCACAGGATCAACCCCCGATACAATCAACGGGCTGGATGTCACGCGGGCCTATCCCGGCGATACAATCACCGTGGATCTGGCGGGGGGCGGAACCACCACAATAACCGGCACAACCTTCTATCTCTCAGATGGCACCCAGGTGTTCACCCCTACCGACGGCAGTGTCTTAGAGGACTCTGATCTGGTGTCGACAACCTATGTGTCTTCAACCGGCGAATTGGATGTCGCAGACCTCGGGCCACCCTGTTTGGTCAAGGGCACACAGGTTGACACTCCGATGGGTTTGATCCCGGTCGAAAACCTCAAGGCTGGCATGTCTGTGCTGGGCCAAGACGGGCAACACCTGACGCTACGTATGGTGCTTTCCACCGAATTGTCAGCTGCGCGACTGGCGGAAAACCCCAAGCTACAACCGATCTGCATTGTGTCAGGCGCGCTGGGCCATGGCTTGCCAAAACGCGACCTCAAAGTCTCGCGCCAACATCGCATGGTGGTGAATACCCCCGTGGTTTCGCGCATGTTTGATCAGCCCGAAGTGCTTGTGCCCGCAATCAAATTAACCTCTTTGCCCGGCATATATGTCGATAGCACCGCAAGCGCTGTCACCTATTTTCACTTGGTGTTTGATCAGCACGAAATCATCTTTGCCGAAGGTGCGGCCACCGAAAGCCTTTATACTGGTCCCGAGGCTTTGAAATCGATATCGCCAGAGGCCCGAAGCGAGTTGTTTGCGCTGTTTCCTGATCTCAAACGTCGCCCGAAGTTAAAGATCGCCGCGGCGCGCCACATTCCCAGCGATAGCAAACAAAAGGCATTGGTCAATCGCTTGGCCAAAAACCAGCAACCCGTTCAAAAAGACGTGTTGCCAAGTTGATATCCACAAGTTGATATCCAGCTGGCAAACATCCTTCTGCCATAAAAAAAGCCGCTCCAAAAAGGAGCGGCCTTCTATCTCTGCCAAAACGGCGTCGGGAAATTAACCCTGACGTGCTTTGAAACGCGGTTGCGTCTTGTTGATGACGTAAACGCGGCCCTTACGGCGCACAACACGGCAATCGCGGTGACGCTGCTTGAGCGAGCGGAGTGAGTTCTTGACCTTCATGGGTCTTCTCCTTAGTCGCGGCGCGGCGTGCGCCTGTTACGGGCGGCCCAGAGTGGGCCAGTGAATTCATGGTGGGCGATACAAGGATCGAACTTGTGACCCCTTCGATGTCAACGAAGTGCTCTACCGCTGAGCTAATCGCCCATGAAACCTTTGCAGAACTTCGCCCCTTAATAAAAAGGAGCGCGGAAACCCCGCGCTGGTGGAGCGGTCTATAAAAGGAGTCGCAGAGGGGATCAAGGGCTTTCGGCAATTATCTTTTTTGGGCTATGCTTTATTTTGAACAGGAGAGCAAATGCCCGCACGCGCCTTTATATTAGACCGCCCAGCCGAATGCACGTCATCGGTGGTTTTTGCGTCGCCACACAGCGGCAATGATTACCCCGAGTGGTTTTTAAAGCGCACTATTTTGCCTGGCCTGGCGATCCGCAGCTCTGAAGATGCCTTTGTAGACAGGCTTTTTGACCATGCTCCCGAGGTTGGTGCCCCGTTTCTAAGGGCCGCAGCACCACGCGCCTTTATCGACTATAATCGCAGCGCAGAAGAGCTGGATCCGGCATTGATCGCAGGCGTGCGAAAATTGGGAAACAACCCGCGCGTGGCCTCGGGTCTTGGGGTGATTCCCCGCGTGGTGGCCAATGGCCAGCCCATCTATCGGGGAAAATTGCGTCTGGAGGAGGCCGAAGAGCGCCTAAATGGCTATTGGCGGCCCTATCATCTGGCACTACAGGGGCTGCTGGATGACGCGCGTGCCCAATTTGGGCAGGCGATTCTGATTGATTGCCATTCCATGCCCCGCGAAGCTTTGGATGCATCCGGCGGGAGTAAGGCCCGGCGGCCGCAAATTGTACTTGGGGACCGTTTTGGGGCCTCGGCTGATCCACGGGTCATCAACGGTGTTGAAGCGGCCTTTGTGAATGCCGGTTTTGTGGTGTCGCGTAATGCACCGTTTGCTGGTGCCTACGTGACCCAAAACTATGGCCGCCCGTCGCGCAACCAGCACGCCATCCAGGTTGAAATCGACCGCTCGCTTTACATGGATGAAACACGCATCACCCCAAATGCCAATTTTGAGGCTTTCCGCCAGTCCCTGCGCAGCGCCATCGCGGACATCGTAACCCTGGGTCGGCCGCTGCAAAAGCTTGCCGCCGAATAACCCGTGAAGGCGTGCGGGGGCTTTGCCCCCATCGTTGAAACAGGTTTCACCGATCCCCCCAGAGTATTTTTAGAAAGATGAAGTGCGGGGCTAACGAATGCCGCGGCCCTTTTGGATTGCATCTGAACCAAACCGCGCACGAATGGCGTCGGTGGCGCGTTCGGCTTTGCGCCGTTGCGCGGCCTTTGGGTCCAGAAAATCGCCGCTAAGGTCAGCAATACTTTCGTCCACGATGTCAGATATTCCAACCCCAATCAGTCGGTAAGGGCCCTGGTTGCCCACCTGGTCAAACAGCCCGCGCGCTGTCTGATAAATGGTGTCTGCCATCTGGGTGGCATCCCGCAAACTCAGCCGGCGCGAGATCAGCGAAAAATTTGCCCGTTTCAGTTTTAGCGTCACCACGCGGCCGGCTTTTCCCTTGGCTTTGGCGCGGTCCGCCACCTGTTCGCTCAGCCGCCAAAGATGGCCATCCAGCAAATCAACGCTGCTGGTGTCCTCAAAAAACGTGGTTTCCTTGCTGATGCTTTTGACCGGATTGCGGGCAGACACTTTGCGTTTGTCTTGGCCGCGCGCCAGATGCCACAGCCGATAGCCCATCGACCCAAAACGCTCGGACAAATCCCGTTGATCCCAGCGCAGCAAATCGGAAAACGTGCGAATGCCCGCGCGTTCCAGCCCCTCTTGCGCCGCAGGTCCGACGCCCCAGATCATCCGCACCGGCTTGTCGCACAGAAACGCATCGGTTTCTGCCGCGCCAATCACCGCAAACCCCTGGGGTTTATCCAGATCGCTGGCGACTTTGGCCAAAAATTTGTTGTGCGACAGTCCAATGGACCCGGTCACCCCAATTTCTTCCTTCATGCGTTTCACCAAACGCGCCAGCATCACCGCTGGCGGGTGCCCATGGAGCCGCGCCGTGCCACCCAAATCCATAAAAGCCTCGTCCAAAGACAAGGGTTCCACCGAGGGCGTCAACGCGTCCATCAAAGCGCGAATTTTGCGGCTGGTCTCTACATAAACCGACATGCGTGGTCGCACGACCACCGCATCCGGGCACAGTTTTAGCGCCTGAAACATCGGCATCGCCGACCTGACCCCGCGAATGCGCGCCACATAACACGCGGTTGATACAACTCCGCGCTTGCCACCGCCAATGATCACCGGCTTGTCGGCCAGCTCGGGGTTGTCGCGCTTTTCCACGCTTGCGTAAAAGGCATCGCAATCCATATGTGCAATAGTCAGGTCAAACAATTCGTCATGTGCCACGATTCGCAGACTGCCGCACTGTGGACAGCGGCGCGTCACGGGCACCTCATTTAAACATTCGCGGCACAGGGCTGGCATTTGCATACTCTTATGAACGACCTGCCCAATATAGCATTCCAGCGTGGCAATCACATCCGCTTTTGCGGGGCCAAGCTGACAGTTTTTGTCGGCAGTCAGATTGTCACTTTGCTACGCGATGACATTGCCAGCATCCCAATGCCCAATCATTGGGACTTGCCGGGGGGCGGGCGCGAAGCCGATGAAAGCGCCTGGGACTGCGCCACCCGAGAAACCTTAGAAGAGGTAAATTTGGACCTGCGTGCCACAGAGCCAAGTTGGGCGCGGGCTTATCAAAGGCAGGGGCATCTGACTTGGTTTTTTGTGGCACATGTTCCAGCAAGTCGCGCCGCAGAGCTTGTGCTTGGGGACGAGGGGCAGGCTTTCAAACTGATGCAGGTTGACGAATATCTGACCCACCCCAAAGCCATTGCATATTTTCAAAAACGCTTGGCAGACTGGATCGCCGGTTCATAGCGCATTTTGTACCCTGTTGCCCAACTGTTGGCTTTTGTTCCTATTGAATTGCTGTCAAATTGCCAGCGAAACAACCGCTATGAACAAAGTAAAGGAGTATGAGTATGGGACTAGGGGATATGCTTGGCAAAGCCGTCGGTGCCTTGGGCGGCGTTGATGAAATCGTGTCGAAAATCAGCGAAAGTGGCGTTGATTTGTCGGCTTTGGCCAGTCTTGATGCCGAGGCGGTCACAGCCTTGCTTACAGAAAACGGCATCGACCTTTCAATGTTGGAAGGCCTTGGCCTGTCGGTCGAAGATGTGATCGAAAAGGTTAAAGAACACCTCGCGTGAACTCCGCGCAAAAGACGCAAAAGGGCACCCATTGTGGTGCCCTTTTTCAGTCAAGCTTGGATTGCGCGGCCTTAAACAGTTGCAAGCTCATCCACGATGGCTTGTGCGGCACCCTTTGGATTTTCGGCCTGCCAGATTGGGCGACCCACAACGATGTGATCTGCCCCATCCGCCACAGCACTTGCTGGTGTCGCAACCCGTTTTTGATCCCCTAATGCCGCCCCCGCTGGGCGCACGCCAGGCGTGACAATCAAACGCCCCTGTGCTTCGGGCAGCGCGCGGATCAAGGCGGCTTCTTGCGGGCTGGCGATCACGCCATCCGCCCCGGCTTCTAAGGCGCGGCCTGCGCGTTCCTGCACCAGATCCTTGATATCGCCGTCTTTGATCAGCGCGCCATCCAGGTCCGCCCGGTCAAGAGAAGTCAAAATCGTCACCGCCAAGATCTTTAGGTCTTTGCCAGCCGCGCCCTCTTTGGCAGCTTTCACCACATAGGGGTCGCCATGGACCGTCAGAAAATCCAGATCAAATTGCGCCAGGCCACGCACCGCATTTTCAACGGTTGCGCCGATATCAAACAGCTTCATATCCAGAAAAATGCGCTTGCCGTGTTCGCTTTTTAGTTCGTTGGCGAGCGCCAAACCACCGCCGGTCAACATGCCCAGGCCAATCTTATAAAACGATGCGGCGTCACCAATGGTCTCGGCAAGTTTCAAGCCTTGCAGGGCATTGGGGACATCAAGGGCGACAATTAGGCGATCATCAGACATGGCAAGCTCCGGCGCAAAGAAATCGGCCTTGTCTATGCCGCATGGGGCCTGATCGCAAGCCACAGCACCTGTTAGCGCGCCGAAAGTTGAACCACGCGCTTTTTGCGCCCTTTTGGCATGGCAAATTCCGCCTCTATAGGTGGGTTACGGCGGAATTCTGGCATGCGCCTAAGCTGTCGCATGGCGTCTTGGGCAAGCGCACCGTTGATCGCCCCCATGCCCCCAATGCCATAATAAGGAATGTCGCAATCCACCCGAATGCTTTCACCGCCATCGCCATGCACACACATTTTGCCCCTGCAACGTCCGTTTGGCGTGATGCAGCGTTCCAGCAATTCTACATGCGTTACTTTCATTTGGACCCCTCCAGATGTGCAAAGCTTAGCGTCGAAAGTCTTAACAGGAGGCAAAGGATCAAAATTTTTCCAAAATCTCCGCGACCGAATGTACTAACCCCTTGAACCCACCGCAAAGCTTGCCCAAATTAAACCGGAGGCCCAAACTGGGACGTGCCGCAAAGCGGGCGTTAGATTAAATTGGGCGCTTATAGAAGGAGAGAGACCATGGACTTCAACAAGTTCACGGAGCGGTCGCGCGGCTTTGTCCAGGCGGCTCAAACCATTGCAATACGGGAAAATCACCAGCGCGTGCTTCCCGAACATATTCTCAAAGCCCTGTTAGATGATGACCAAGGATTGGCGTCCAATCTGATCACCCGCGCCGGCGGTGCCCCGCAGCGTGTGTTGCAATCGGTCGAGGCAGCTTTGGGTAAAGTGGCCAAAGTCAGCGGCGACACCGGACAGGCCTATATGGATAATGTCTCGGTCAAAGTGTTAACCGAAGCCGAAAAAGTTGCGCAAAAAGCCGGCGACAGCTTTGTGCCGGTTGAACGCATTCTTATGGCCTTGGCCTTGGTCAAATCCAAAGCCCGCGAGGCGCTAGAGGCGGGCGCTGTTAACGCCCAGGCGCTGAACTCTGCGATCAACGATATCCGCAAGGGTCGCACCGCAGACACGGCCTCTGCCGAAGAAGGTTATGATGCGCTGAAAAAATACGCCCAAGACCTGACCGAACGGGCCCGCGAAGGCAAAATTGATCCGATCATTGGCCGCGACGACGAAATTCGCCGCGCCATGCAGGTTCTATCGCGTCGCACCAAAAACAACCCGGTGATGATCGGTGAACCCGGCGTTGGTAAAACCGCCATCGCCGAGGGCCTGGCTTTGCGCATCGTCAACGGCGATGTGCCCGAAAGCCTGCGCAATAAACAGCTGCTCTCACTGGATATGGGTGCGCTGATTGCTGGCGCAAAATACCGCGGTGAATTCGAAGAGCGCCTCAAGGCGGTTCTGACCGAAGTCACCGAGGCCGCCGGAGAAATCATTCTGTTTATCGACGAAATGCACACCTTGGTTGGCGCAGGCAAGGCCGATGGTGCCATGGATGCGGCCAATCTGATCAAACCCGCCCTTGCGCGCGGCGAATTGCACTGCGTCGGTGCAACAACATTGGATGAATACCGCAAACACGTTGAAAAAGACGCAGCTCTGGCGCGGCGTTTTCAACCGATCATGGTCGAAGAACCAACCGAAGTCGACACGGTGTCCATCCTGCGCGGCATCAAGGAAAAATACGAACTTCACCACGGTGTGCGCATATCTGACGCCGCACTTGTTGCGGCAGCTAACCTGTCTCACCGTTATATCACCGACCGCTTTTTGCCGGACAAAGCCATCGACCTGATGGACGAAGCCGCCAGCCGTTTGCGCATGGAGGTCGACTCTAAACCAGAGGAATTGGATGCTTTAGACCGTCAAATCCTGCAACTCCAGATCGAGGGCGAGGCCCTGCGTCTAGAGGATGATCAAGGCTCCAAAGATCGTCTTGAAAAGCTGGAAAAAGATCTTGCTGACCTGCAAGACCGCTCTGCTGAAATGACCGCTCAGTGGCAGGCGGGCCGTGACAAACTTGCCTCTGCGCGGGATCTCAAAGAACAGCTTGACCAAGCGCGTGCAGAACTGGATATCGCCAAACGCGATGGCAACCTCGCCAAAGCAGGCGAGCTGTCCTATGGGGTGATCCCCGGCCTTGAAAAGCAACTGACCGAGGCCGAGGCGCAGGACCACAACCTGACCGTCGACGAAGCGGTGCGCCCGGCGCAAATCGCCGCTGTGGTCGAACGTTGGACAGGTATCCCCACCTCAAAAATGCTCGAGGGCGAGCGTGAGAAACTCTTGCGCATGGAAGATGACCTGCACAAGCGTGTTATCGGTCAAAAACAGGCGGTCACAGCCGTTTCCAATGCCGTGCGCCGCGCGCGCGCTGGGCTGAACGACGAAAATCGCCCGCTGGGTTCTTTCCTTTTCCTTGGGCCAACCGGTGTCGGTAAAACCGAGCTGACCAAGGCAGTCGCCGATTTCCTGTTTGATGACGACAACGCCATGGTGCGCGTCGACATGTCTGAATTCATGGAAAAACACGCGGTCGCCCGTCTCATTGGTGCGCCTCCGGGCTATGTCGGCTATGACGAAGGCGGTGTGCTCACCGAAGCCGTGCGCCGCAGGCCGTATCAGGTTGTGCTGTTTGACGAGGTGGAAAAAGCCCACCCCGATGTCTTCAACGTGCTGCTGCAGGTGCTGGATGACGGCGTGCTGACAGACGGGCAGGGCCGCACGGTTGATTTCAAGCAAACGCTGATCATCCTGACCTCCAACTTGGGGTCGCAAGCGCTCAGCCAATTGCCCGAAGGGGCTGATGCCTCTGACGCACGGCGCGACGTGATGGATGCGGTGCGGGCGCATTTCCGGCCAGAATTCCTGAACCGTCTGGATGAAACCATCATCTTTGACCGTCTGGCCCGTGATGATATGGACGGCATTGTTGATATCCAGTTGGCGCGCCTGATCACACGCTTGGCGGCCCGTAAAATCGCGATCTCACTGGATGAGGCCGCCAAAACATGGTTGGCAGACGAAGGCTATGATCCAGTGTTTGGCGCGCGCCCCTTAAAGCGCGTGATCCAACGGGCCTTGCAGAACCCTCTGGCTGAAATGCTGCTGGGCGGCGAAGTTACGGATGGCGAAACCATTCCGATCACAGCCACCGAAGATGGCCTTAAAATCGGCGATCGCCTTGGCACGTCAAAGCGCCCCCGCCCTGACGACGCCGTGGTGCACTAAACCAATAGTAGGCCGGGCTTCAGCCCGGCCTTTTGCTATGCCTCAACGCTCCGCTGAGCGGGCGTGGCAATGCGGTCTTGCGGGAACCCGCAATTAATTTGCGCGATTGGCAATTTAGCCATCAAACACATCTTGGTAAGCTGCCCAAGCCACCAGTTTCAGGTGCAAGCAATGGGTTTGAGCAATTTGAAACACCACGCAAATTTCGCGTAGCCAAGCAGGTCGCTTGGCCGCCAGCTTTCCTCAAGAGGTTATGTTGAAAAACAAAAAAAGGTATGATCAACTGAATACACCCGGGGAAGGGGTATCAGCATTAATGCCAAATTCTGAAGAAGCGCTGAACTGCTATCTTGCGATTGCTCAGGCCATTGCTGGGCCAACAGACTACGAGCTCGTGCTGGAAAATTTTGCCAACAGGCTGCGCACGCTCATTTCGCATGATCACCTTGATATTGTGTTGTTACATCCGACCGGCACGCAAATCTGTTACGAAGCCCGGATGCACACTTCCTGGAGCCATTCGCGCAATGCTGCGCAGCCAACTGAAACCAGCCCCATCAGAGATGTGTTGCGCGGTGACACCCCGTTTTTGCTGACAGACGACGCATGGACCGATGCGCGCTTTCATTTTGACGGCGCAGATACGGCCCCAATTTTTGACGCTGATCTGCACAGCAGGATTGTAGTGCCATTGCGCGTGCAGGGTGACCTGATTGGGTCACTAGCGATTTCAAGCCACAAAAAGAGTTATTACAATCAGGAACTCGTCGTCTTGGCCCAGGGCGCGGCGGATCTGGTCTCTGCCTATTTGTTTGCTCTAGAGCGTGGCAAAGAGGCCAAAGATTCCGCTGTGGCTGAACTTGAAGCAACGGCAAGAGAACGCACGCTGCGCATCGGAGCGCTGCGTCTGACCGAAGGCATGGAGCGTGAACGGCAACGACTTGGGATGGATCTGCACGATCAAACCCTTGCAGATCTGGCCCGCATTCGCAGACGTCTGTCGCGCATCGAAGGTGGCTCTGCCATCGCCACAAAAGAACTGACCGCAATTCAGGACGAACTTGACCATTGTCTGGATGAGGTGCGCGGAATTGTCGAAGATATGAAACCGGGTGTTTTGCAACTCTTTGGCTTTGCAGAAGCGGTGGACGCCCATCTGCAACGCTGTTTGAAAAACATGCGTCGCCCGATAAAAATGCAGGTCAGCGACCAGACTGATGGCATGATGGATCAATTGCAGGACACGGTGCGCACCGCGATGTACCGCATTGTGCAAGAGGCCGTGAATAATGCGCTGAAACATGCGGAATGCACCAAGGTTGCAGTGACGATTGCAAGCCATGGAGACACGCTGACAGTTGTCGTTCACGATGATGGTACGGGCATTGAAGTCGCCGATCTTGTTTCCCTCAGCGGAATTGGAAATATCAAAACCCGCGCAGATCTGATTTCAGCTGATGTGCGGTTTGAAACGCCAGAGCCAGCCCTTGGAACGCGGGTGTCCATTTCGGTTTCAATGATCGAAAACAACCTCCAATCGGACCCTACCTAGATGGGTCAGTGGGATACATTATGCGTCTGTTAATAGCCGAAGACGACAAGCTGCATCGCGCCTTTCTTGAAAGCGTCGCGCGCAACACTTTGCCGGTTCTGCAAGATTTATCCATCACCGGTGACGGCGCAGACGCCATTACTGCTTTTGGGGCCGCAGACTTTGATGCGGTCATCTTGGACCTTCAGATGCCCAAAGTGACGGGCGTCGAAGTTGCGAAATATATTTGGGCGCGCAAACCGCGCACCAAGATCCTGTTTTGGTCAAATTACACCGAAGAGGCCTATATCCGCGGCATCACCAAAATTGTGCCCAGCGAAGCGGTCTATGGCTATATCCTGAAATCAGCCCCCGAAGAGCAATTGAAACTGGCGTTGCAAGGCGTGTTTGTCGCCGAACAATGCGTCATTGACCGCGAAGTCCGAGGCGTGCAGCAGCGTGCTGGCGACCGGCTGTCCGGCCTAAGCGAATTGGAATACGAGGCGTTGATCGATCTGTGTTTGGGTTTGACCGACAAAGCCATGGCCGCCCGGCGCGGTGTCTCCCTGCGGGGGGCTCAAAGCCGATTGCAACATCTCTATCAAAAGCTTGGGCTTGAAAAGGCAGATTTTCCAACCGGCGACTATGGACCCAGCTTCAATTCGCGCACTCGGGCAATATCCTTGGCGCTTTCTCAGGGCATCCTGAACGCTGATGCTCTGCGCCGCGAAGAAGAAAACCTGCAAGTCTGGCTTTCAAAGCTCAAAAAGTAGTTCATTTCCAGTGGCTTGCGGGAACACGCAATTTCCCTGTGTTTCCCCGCGCATTAGATGCGTGACCTGACGCATACCCAAACACCGCCTCCCCCTAGTCTCGTCTCAAGAGAAACAACCAGAACCCGCGCAGATGTTGGGCATGGAGAAAAGAGGAGGACATCGATGCCATTTGTGAACATCCGCATCGTTAAGCAAGTCATCGAGCAGGACCCCGAAGGTATCAAAGCGAAGATCACCAAAGACGTCACAACCTCGATCAGCGCTGCGGCGGGCATTCCAGAAGAAAATGTCTGGCTGGTGTTTGAAGAGGTCGATGAAACCGATTGGTTTTCAGGCGGTGCGCGCGTGAAAGAGTTGAGGGCTCAATCATGACAATCGAAATGCGTGATCCGGCGATGGCCGACATTCTGGATCCCAAAGCAAAACTCGAAACCGTTGCCAGCAATTTCCTGTTTCTAGAGGGGCCGATCTGGCACCCAACTGAAAGCCATCTGACCTTTTCAGATATTCCCGGCAACGAAATGTTTCGCTTGAACAAGGACGGTTCTGTGAGCTCGTTCCGCAAGCCAAGCAATATGGGCAATGGCAATACCTATGATGCCCAGGGGCGCATGCTGACCTGTCAACATGCCACCAGCAGCCTGACCCGCACCGAACAGGACGGCAGCATTGTCACCCTAGCCACACATTATAATGGCAAAGAGCTCAACAGCCCAAACGATGTGGTCGTGCGCAACGACGGCATGATCTATTTCACCGATCCCACTTATGGCCGGCTGGATTACTTCGGGCTGGAACGTGACTTGGAAATGGGCGCGCAGGGGGTGTATTGCGTGTCCCCTGATGGCAAACAGCTGACACAGCTTGCCGATGATTTCGCCCAACCCAACGGTCTCTGTTTCTCGCTGGATCATCAGACACTTTATGTGAACGACACAGAACACAAACACATTCGGAAATTTTCAATTGCCAAAGACGGCACGGTTTCTGGGGGGGATGTCTGGGTTGATGTCACCACAGGCGAAGGCGAGGGCCATCCTGACGGTATGAAGATCGACAGCTTGGGCAATGTCTATTGCACCGGGCCCGGCGGGGTTCATGTGATCACCCCACAGGGCAAAACACTGGGTGTGATCCGCATGAAAGAGTTTACCGCGAATTTTGCTTGGGGCGGCGATGATCTGAAAGATCTGTATTTCACCTCATCAACATCGCTCTATCGCATCAAAGTCAAAACGCCGGGTCTCCCGCTGTTTTGAACCATCAAGGCCAGAGAAGAGGAGTCTTTGGTCCAATAACTAAGTTAGTTTGACAACTAGGGAGGAAGACATGCAAATGAATAAGAAAACTATTGGGACTTTGGCAGCGCTATCCATGACCGTGGCGGTACCAACCTTTGCGATGGCGTCTGATGACGTTATCACAATTGGCGCGCTGTACCCAACGTCTGGGCCATGCCAGCTGATTGGGGAAAACGCGCTGCTGGGCACGCATATTCTCGTTGATGAAATCAATGCGGCGGGTGGCTTAAACGGCAAACAGGTTGAAGTTGTTCACCGTGATTCCAAGTGTGACCCCGCCGAAGCCACAGCGATGGCACGCGAGCTGGTGACGCGGGAAAATGCAGACTTCTTAGTGGGCGGTGTCAGCTCTTCTGTTGGTCAGGCGATTTCAGAAGTCGCGCGTCAGCAAGAAACCATCTATGTGGCGGCCATTCCAAAATCCACACAAATGACCTCTGCTGAAAACTTCCACAAATATGTTTTCCGCGCGGCAGCCAACACCAATACCGAGGGCAAGTCTGGCGCGGTGATAGCCGAACGCCTTGGCGCAGAGAAAATCTGTACAATCCTGATGGACTACTCTTATGGCCACAGCCTGAACGAAGCCTTCAGCGCGCATATAGCAAAGATCGCGCCGGATGCGGAGATTGTTGCGCAGGAATGGCCAAAGAACGGCACCACAGACTACACAGCCCATATTACCAACGTAATGGCTTCGGGCTGTGACACCGTCTTTTCTGGTGTTTGGGCTGGCCTGTTCCCAGCATTCGCTAAACAGGCGGCCCCGTTTGGTTTCTTCAATCAGGTGAACTACATCACCGCTGGCGAAGTTGGCTCTCCAGAGACGGCTGAGCAGATGGGGGAAGACATGCCAGAAGGTATCTGGGCAAACTCTTACGAGTTATTCTACTTTCCAGACACTCCGGCGCATAACGATTTTGTAAAAATCGTTCAGGACAAGGCGCAGGGCGACAACACGCCGTCATGGCCAGTTGTCGGATATGTGGCCGCACAATGGGTCACCTCTGCCATTGCCAAAGCCGGCAGCGCAGATACTGACGCTGTGATTGCCTCGCTTGAAGGCCTATCGATCGACACTCCGATTGGGGAACAATCCATGCGGGCGTCTGATCATCAGGCCAACCGCGGTCAGTTCTGGGGTCAGATGAAACAATCTGAAGATGCGTCCTATCCATATCGGATGATGAAACCTGTGGAATACATCCCAGCAGATGATTTGATGGACTAATCTACTTCTGCTTGGTCGGCCGAACATAACGTCACCTCCCATGGACGTTTCGGCCGACCCACTTTTCTTTGACTCGAACTCTTGGATCCTGACGAATGTTCAATAATCCGGTTCTCCTATTCATTCAGCTGTTGAATGGCCTTTCGCTCGGCATGTCGCTCTTTGTGATCGCCGCGGGTCTGACTCTGATCCTGGGTGTCTTAAGGGTACTCAACTTTGCCCACGGCGCATTCTATATGCTGGGCGGCTATGTGTGTTTTTCGCTGGTGAATGCCTTTTCCGGCATTCCCGGTGGCTTTTGGTTTGCGGCGATAGGTTCTGCCATCGCGCTTGCGGCCATGGCCTATGTGGTGGAACGCACAATGTTGCGCCACCTGTATGATCGCGATCACCTATACCAACTGCTCTTTACCTTTGCGCTTGTCATGATTGTCGGCGACCTTGTTCGCGTGACCTGGGGCACACAGGTTCTGTCGGTGTCTTTGCCAGCGGGCTTCAAAGGCGCTGTTAATCTGGGCATCGCATATTACCCGTCTTACCGTCTGTTTCTTTGTTTCGTAGGCGTGCTTGTTGCGATTGGCATGTGGTATTTTGTGAACCGAACCCGGTCTGGCCGCTTTGTGCGCGCCGCGCGTCAGGATCGCGAGATGCTGGAATCCCTGGGGATTAACGTGGGGCGCATCTATATGCTGGTCTTTATGGCAGGCTCTGCCCTGGCCGGCCTCGGCGGCGCCTTGGCCGCGCCTGCGGTGGCTTTGTCGCAAGGCATGGATGCCGAAATCATCGTGCAGTGTTTCATCATCGTCATCATTGGCGGCATGGGCAGTCTTGGTGGTGCCTTTCTTGGGGCCCTGATCCTCGGACTGCTGAACTCTTTTGGCGTGATGCTGGTTCCGAGTTTTGAAATCGTTTTGATCTATTTGATGATGATCTTGGTTCTGCTCATTCGCCCTTGGGGCCTGTTGGGCAAACCGGAGGCTGAATAACATGACTTTGACCAACAAACATAAACTTTTGATCGCTGGGGCGGTCGTATTGGCTCTGCTCTTGGTCCCAATGCTTGGCAGCCTCTATATGGTCTATCTCATTACAGAGATCCTGATCTTCGCGCTCTTTGCCCTCAGCTTTAATCTGCTGCTCGGATTCGGAGGTATGATCTCCTTTGGTCATGCAGCCTATTTCGCCATTGGCGCCTATGCCTGTGCAATCTTGCTGACCACGTTAAACTGGCCTTTGCTTGTCGCCTTCCCGATTGCCATAGCAATCAGCGGCGTTGTGGCCTTTGTGATTGGCTATTTCTGCACCCGTCTGACTGAAATCTATTTCGCCATGCTGACACTGGCCTTTGCACAGCTGGTCTGGGCCATCGCCTTCAAATGGGCCGCCGTGACCGGGGGAGACACGGGCTTCATCGGTGTGAACGTGCCAGATTTCCTAGACGAGCCCAAACGCTTCTTCTACTTCGCCCTCGCGGTTGTTGTCCTCAGCGCCTACCTTCTTTGGCGCATCGTCAACTCTGCCTATGGCTTCACCCTTGTCGCCACCCGCGAAAATCGCAATCGCGCGGAATTCATCGGCGTCAACGTGCGCCAAGTCCAACTCGTCGCCTTTGTTCTGTCGGGCACCTTCGCAGGTGTCGCCGGGGCCCTGTTCACCATGTTCAACCATGCGGTCTTTGTAGAAAGCGCCTGGTGGACGCAATCCGCCGAGGTCATGATCATGTCGATCCTTGGAGGGGTGGGCACCTTTATTGGCCCCGCCGTTGGCGCAGCTGTCTTGCTGCTGCTGGATCGCTTCATCACCGAATGGACCGTCTATTGGCCAACCGTTCTGGGCATCATCTTGTTGTGTATCCTGTTCTTCTTCCCGGAAGGCCTCACCGGGGTCCTCGGCAAACGTTCTGGCAAAAAGGATTAACCCGATGCTCAAGATCGAAAATCTCGGTATGAACTTCTCCGGCTTCCAGGCACTGAACGTCAGCGGTCTGGAGCTGCAAGAAGGCGAAAAACATGCGGTGCTTGGCCCCAATGGGGCTGGGAAAACCACATTTTTCAATTGCCTCACCGGACAGTTGAAACCCACAAGCGGCAAGGTCCACTACAAGGACGAGATGATCACCGGCTATTCCCCAAGTAAGATTGTAAAGCTTGGTATCGCGCGGTCCTTCCAGCGGATCAACATCTATCCAAAGCTGTCGGTGTTTGAAAACGTGCAAGTGGCCTTTATTGCAGACCGGGGCATGATGTTTCATCTCTTCCGACCCGGCGCAGAACTGTTTCGAGACGAGACCCATCGCATGTTGGAATTGGTCAATCTGACCGAAGAGGCTCAAACCACCGCCGGGCTGATGTCCTACGGCAAGCAAAAGCAGCTCGAGTTGGCGATTGCCTTGTCGTCAGAGCCTGATCTTTTGCTTCTGGATGAGCCAACAGCTGGCATGTCGCCACAAGAAACCATCGATTCAATTGGACTGATCGGCGACATCGCCGCCAAGCGCAAGCTTACGTTGTTGTTCACAGAGCACGATATGGCGGTGGTCTTTGCCATTGCTGACCGAATGTCGGTGCTGCACCACGGCGAGTTGATCGCAACAGGCAGCCCAGAAGACGTGCGCAACGACGCCGAAGTGCGGCGCATCTATCTTGGGGAGCACGCTGATGACGCTGCTTGAAGTTAACGGAATCCACACCGCCTATGGGATCTCCGAAGTTTTGTTTGGCATCGACATCAAAGTCGAAGACGGTGAATGCATCGGGCTTTTGGGCCGCAACGGCGTTGGCAAAAGCACAACGATGCGGTCGATCAATGGTCTGACGCCGCCGCGCAAGGGTAATATCAAATGGCGTGGTCAGGATATCGTCGGCAAAGCGACCTACGATATAGCGCGCCTTGGCATTGGCTTTGTGCCCGAAGATCGCCGGGTGTTCCCTGAACTCACCGTTTGGGAAAATCTCGACATTGCCCGCCGGTCCCGTGGCAAGGACAATGAATGGGATGAAGAGCAGGTCTATGCGCTGTTTCCCGAATTAAAAACATTTGGCGAACGCAAAGGCGGCTATTTGTCAGGCGGCCAGCAGCAAATGCTGACGATCGCGCGCTCTTTAATGGGCAATCCTGACATCCTCTTGCTGGACGAACCCTCCGAAGGGCTTGCGCCTCTGGTGGTGGACAAGTTGCAAGAGCAGATTGCCGAACTGAAATCGCGGGGCTTGTCGTTGATCTTGGCCGAGCAAAACCTGAACTTTGTGCTCGATCTCAGTGATCGCGTCTACATCCTTGAAAAAGGCGAGGTCAAATACGAGGGCACGCCGGATGAGGTGCGCGCAAATCCTGATCTCGTCAAACGCTACCTGACAGTTTAACCAAGGAGTATCCCATGGCACATGTCATGCCTGACCTCTTCAAAATAGATGTGAAAGGTCACACCGTTACCCATGCGCGCACCGAAATGGTGGCACGCGGCAAGGTGATCACCACTGATGAACCCCCGGAACGGGGGGGCACCGATTTGTTTGCCACTCCGCTTGAGACCATGTTGTCGTCGTTTTTGGGCTGCACAAATGTCATCGCCAATTATGTTGCGGGTCTATTGAAAATGAAAATTCGCAATATGGATTTTGACGTCAGTGGTCATTTCGATACGCGCGGCGTTTTTGGCAAGGCTGAAATCGGCACACCTTTTCCGGTGATCGAATTGACGGTGCGATTGGACACCGATGCCAGTGACGCGAAAATCGCTGAACTGGCACGTATCACCGGTGAAAAATGTCCGGTGTCTGTATTACTGCGACGTGCGGGCTGCGAGATTCAAGAGAGCTGGGTACGGCACGTGTAGCGCCAAACAGACAGCATTGCGAAACCAGAAATTGGCCGGGGATGATCCTCGGCCCTTTTGCATTTTTGAACTGTGCTGGTCTTCAGTGCGAATCGTACAATTCAGCCCTTCAAACGTACAAATTGTACAAATAACCAAACCTGAAGCCTGCGCCCGTTGCGGCGTGCAAAATCCGCTCTTGACCAATTTCTGATCAGAGGCTGGTCAGGCGCTGTCAGCTTTGTGACTTGCAGGTTCGCCGCGAAAAACTCAGGGTATCTGTAAGCAAAAACGGATGGGAATTATGCAAGACACTATGGAAATGACCGTCGATATTCTGCAGATCCTCGCTTTGATCTTTGTGTTCATGGTTGGGGTGATGGTTCTTGTGGCCATGGTGCTTTTTGTGATTGATCGCAGCCAAACTGGCGACGCGGTGCGCCGCAACTATCCGGTGATCGGGCGGTTTCGTCATCTGTTTACCGAACTGGGCGAATTCTTTCGCCAGTACTTCTTTGCGATGGACCGCGAGGAACTCCCGTTCAATCGCGCACAGCGCGACTGGGTCAAACGGGCGTCCCAAGATAAGAGCAATACGCTTTCATTTGGCTCGACGCGCAATCTGACTGTGGTGGGCACACCCATCTTTGTAAACGCAGCCTATCCACCGCTGGACAATCAGTTTGCGGCCAGCACGGCTTTGGTCATAGGGGCAGGGGCCAAAACGCCTTTTGCCGCGCCCTCTTTCTTTAATATCTCTGGTATGAGTTTCGGCGCGCTTTCAAAACCCGCTGTGCAAGCGCTTTCTAAAGGGGCAGCAAAATCAGGGGTTTGGATGAATACAGGCGAAGGTGGCCTGTCGCCCTATCACCTTGAAGGCGGTTGTGACATCGTTTTTCAGATTGGGACTGCAAAATATGGTGTGCGCGATGCTGAGGGCAATTTGTCGGACGAAAAACTGCGCGAGGTCGCCGCGCATGCGCAAGTGCGCATGTTTGAACTCAAGCTTTCTCAGGGGGCCAAACCGGGCAAGGGCGGCATTCTGCCGGGTGGCAAGGTCACCAAGGAAATCGCGGCCATCCGTGGTATTCCAGAGGGCAAAAGCTCTATCTCTCCAAACCGGCATCCCGAGATCAGCAATGATGACGAGTTGCTGGATATGATTGCCCGTATTCGCGAGGTGACGGGCAAACCCGTGGGCATAAAGCTGGTGGTTGGATCTCCTGACAGTGTGCAGGCGTTGTTTGAAACCATCGCCAAACGCGGTGCGGCTTCGGCTCCGGATTTTATCACGATCGATGGCGGCGAAGGCGGCACAGGTGCTGCGCCCATGCCTCTGATGGATCTGGTGGGCATGTCGATCCGCGAGGCTCTGCCCCGGGTTGTGGATCTGCGCAAGAAATACGGGTTTGATTCGCGCATCCGCATCATCGCCAGCGGCAAATTGATCAATCCCGGAGATGTTGCATGGGCCTTAGCCGCCGGTGCCGACTTCATAACCTCCGCCCGAGGCTTCATGTTTTCACTTGGTTGCATCCAGGCGCTTAAGTGTAGCAAAAACACGTGTCCCACAGGTATTACCACCCATGACCCTCGGTTCCATAAGGGATTGGTACCAAAGGTAAAATTTGAACGCGTTGCGGCCTATGCTAAGGGCGTGGTCAAAGAAGTAGAGATTATTGCGCATTCCGTGGGCGTATCAGAACCCCGACAACTACGCCGCAATCATGTGCGTTTGGTCCAAGACACTGGACGTTCGGAACGCATGAGTCAGCTTTATCCTGAACCCTAGTTCATGGTCCTTTACGCGACAGAGTTTGCCCGTCGGACCGCAGGCAAGATCCACAAATGTTACAACTCACCCACCGCATCGTTATTCAACGTGGTTTGGAATGTTATCGCGCCTAGACTACATCACTCTTAACCACAAAGGAGTGAATGATGGCCAAGCGCTGGACAAATGATCTGACCCATAGCGACGTAACACCCTATGCCGATTTTCTGAATCGTCGTCAGATAATGGCCGGCATGGCCGGTCTCGGCCTGGCGACACTGGCAGGCACCCAAGCCAAGGCTGCCACATTGAAGCCTAACAGCTACGAAGACATAACCGAGTACAATAACTTTTATGAATTCGGCACTGGCAAAAGCGACCCGGCCAAACACGCACATCGCCTTACAACTGCTGGCTGGTCAGTAGAGATCGAAGGCCTGGTAGATCGTCCTGGCAGTTACGGCTTTGATGACATCATGCAGCAAATGACCATCGAGGAGCGGATTTATCGCTTCCGCTGTGTCGAGGCCTGGTCGATGGTTGTGCCTTGGAACGGGTTTGAGTTGAAAGACCTGTTGGATATGGCTGGCGTTCAAAGCACGGCAAAATATGTGGCCTTTGAAACCCTCTATCGACCCGAAGAAATGATTGGCCAGAAATATGGCGTGCTCGAATGGCCCTATGTCGAGGGATTGCGACTGGACGAGGCACAGCATCCTCTGACGCTGATGGCAACGGGCATCTATGGCAAAGATATTCCCAACCAAAACGGTGCCCCTCTGCGACTGGTGGTGCCGTGGAAGTATGGGTTTAAGTCGATCAAATCGATCGTGAAAATCACACTGACCGATAAAGAGCCGCCAACAAGCTGGAACAAATCCAACCGCCGAGAGTATGGCTTTTATAGTAACGTGAACCCAAAGGTGGATCATCCACGATGGTCACAGGCCACTGAACGCCCAATAGGCGGGGGATTGTTCGCAAAACGTAAAGAGACATTGATGTTCAATGGCTACGAAGCAGAGGTCGCAAGCCTCTACGAAGGCATGGACCTGAAACGGAACTTTTGATCATGATTGATTGGATCAACAAAACCCTGCGCAAGCTGCCCAGCTGGCCGTTGTATGTGCTTGCCACACTCTATCCTGCATGGATGTTTTGGCTGGCCCTGAACGGTGGGCTGGGGATTGATCCGGTCAAGGGATTAGAGCATGCGCTAGGAGAGAAAGCGTTGCAGCTTTTGATCCTCGGCCTCGCGATCACACCTATGCGCAAACATCTTGGGGTGAACCTGATCAAGTTTCGCCGCGCGATTGGGGTGATTGCCTTCTCTTATGTCTTTGCGCATCTCTTGGTGTGGTTGGTTCTGGATGTTCAGTTGATTGGGCAGATTTGGGCGGACATTGTGAAGCGCCCCTATGTGACGGTTGGTATGGCCGCTTTTGTCTTGATGGTGCCGCTTGCCATAACCAGCAACAATTTATCAGCACGGCGGCTCGGTCCTAAATGGCGTAAGCTTCACAAGCTGACTTATGCAGTCTGTCTGTTAGGGGGGCTGCATTTTGTAATGTTGGTCAAAGGCTTTCAGCTTGAACCGCTACTGTATCTGGCGTCCGTGGTTTTGCTTTTGGGCCTGCGCATCAAGCGTCCAAAGCCGGTGCCTGCGCGTCGCAGTGCGTGATTTTTGATTTTCCCAGCAGCGCCGGCTCTCGTTGAGTCGGCGTTTTGCGTTTTAGACTGCCGTTTTGATTCTTCATGACCAGCCTGCCTGAAGCAGCACAAAGCATGATTTAGTGGATTCGGGGACGCTGATCACAGGATATAGAGTTTGCGATGATGCAAGTGCAGCATGATCGGGCGCCGCGAATACGAAAAATGCAGGATGCACCAAGCCGATTGCGCTCCAGTACGCGGTGATGA